>CAYRBX010000017.1:0-12207 GCA_964422695.1 uncultured Dehalococcoidia bacterium | reverse complement strand
TTTCTCATAATAACGCAATTTTCCCGTGCGCAATATCTCAACGATCTTAGCGGCGATGCTCTCCCCCACCCCCGGAATTTGCTGTAATTTGCCTTCCTTGTAAAGTTGTTCTATAGGGATGGGATAACTCTCAATAACTTGAGCTGCTTTCTTATAAGCTCTTATTTTGTACTGATTTTCTCCTTTAAGCTCCAGAAGATCGGCTATTTCCGAAAATATCTTGGCGATCTCGCTGTTCTTCATGGCTCACACATTGCGACCGCAACAGTATTTGTATTTCTTGCCGCTCCCGCAAGGACAAGGATCATTCCTGCCTATTTTCCTTTTGGATCTCGGCACGACTGCGGGGACTTTCTCCCGCTCTTCCTTTCTCGCTATAGAAGCTTTGAAAATAGTATAAGCGACCGTGCGCCTTATTCTCTCTATAAGCTCATTGAATAATCTCTGCCCTTCCTTTTTGTAAGCGACCAGAGGATCGATATGCGCGTAAGCATAAAGGCCGATTCCCTGCCTTAAATTCTCCATAGCGGTCAAATGCCTTATCCAGTGCTGATCGATAGATCGGAGCATCACCACACGCTCTATAAGGCGCATGTTCTCCGGCCCGAATTCCCTCTCCCTCTCCTCATAAAGCTTATGAGCGTGCTCCAGAAGCTTCTTCTCAATTTCCTCTCGACTCATATAAGATAAGCTCTCCGGAGATGGAACTGAGGGAAGCATAAGGCTTAAGCTTCGCACAAGCCCTTCTAAATTCCAGCTTTCTCGATCTTGAGAGGGGAGGAAGAGCTGAATTTGATGCTTTATCTCCTCTTCAATTATATTCAGAATGTTCGCTTTGAGATCTATTCCTTCGAGAATCTTCCTCCTCTCTCCGTAAATAACCTCTCTGTGCTTATTCAAAACATCATCATACTCCACAAGGTGTTTCCTTATTTCAAAATGATAGCTTTCGCTTCTTATCTGAGCCTGCGTGATCGCTTTGGTGACCATTGGATGCTCAATAGGAGTATCTTCATCTATTCCCAGCCAATCCATAATCTTTTTGATTTGCTCACCGCCAAATCTTCTGAGAAGCTCATCTTCCAAAGATACGTAAAATCTGGAGCTTCCGGGATCTCCCTGCCTTCCCGCTCGTCCGCGAAGCTGATTATCTATTCTCCTTGCTTCATGTCTTTCGGTTCCGATAACATGAAGTCCTCCCAGCTCCACAACTTTCTTATGCTCTTCTTCCCATTCTTTCGGATCTCTGCCTTTGGGATTTCCTCCCAAAATGATATCCACACCTCTTCCCGCCATATTTGTAGCGATGGTTACAGCTCCGAGCCTTCCGGCTTGAGCGATTATCATCGCTTCTTTCTCATGATGCTTCGCATTGAGAACTTGATGCGGAATCCCCCGGCGTTTCAGCAATTCGCTCAAATACTCGGATTTCTCCACCGAAGTGGTTCCCACAAGAACAGGGCGTCCTTTCTTATAACACTCTTCGATTTCCCTTACCACAGCATTGAATTTCGCTCTCTCGGTTTTGTAAACAACATCCGGATATTCTATTCTTCTCAAAGGTTTGTTGGTCGGAATCACAACAACATCAAGACCGTAAATTTCGTGAAACTCTTGAGCTTCGGTTGCTGCAGTTGCGGTCATTCCCGCGAGTTTCTTGTACATTCGGAAATAATTCTGAAAGGTGATGGTGGCGAGAACCACATTTTCTTCTTTTACTTTTACCCCTTCTTTTGCTTCTATTGCTTGATGAAGCCCATCGGAGTATCGCCTGCCGAACATCAATCGACCCGTGAACTCATCAACAATTATCACCTCTCCATTTTTAACCACATAATCTCTATCTCGCTTGAAAAGCTCTTTAGCTCGAAGCGCATTTTCGAGATAATGAACCAAATGCTCATGCTCAGGGGAATACAAATTTTCGATTTTAAGCCATTTCTCCACTCGACTTATGCCCTTATCGGTTAAAGTGATAATTCGATATTTCTCATCTACGAGATAATCTTCATCTCTCTTCAATCTCGCCGCGATTTGCGCGAAAAGATAATAAATTTGTGTTGATTCACGAGAAGGTCCGCTTATGATAAGAGGAGTTCGCGCTTCATCTATAAGGATGTTATCCACCTCATCGACGATAGCGTAAAAGAGCTCTCTCTGAACACATTGCGAGAGATCCAAAGCCATATTATCTCGGAGGTAATCAAAACCGAATTCATGATTGGTTCCGTAAGTTATATCGGCTTCGTAAGCTTCACGACGGGTGACGGGGCGCAAATGCTCGTAACGAGGATCTTCCGAATGATAATTGGGATCGTAAATGAAGGAAGCTTCATGCTGTATGCAACCTACGGTGAGGCCGAGAGCGTGGTAAATGGGGCCCATCCATTGGGTATCGCGCTTGGCCAGGTAATCGTTGACGGTGACGATGTGAACACCGCGACCCAAAAGCGCGTTGAGATAAGCGGGAAGGGTGGCGACCAGGGTTTTGCCCTCGCCGGTGGCCATCTCGGCGATCTTCCCCTCATGGAGCACGATCCCCCCGAGGAGCTGAACGTCGAAATGGCGCATATTGAGGGTGCGGCGAGCCGCTTCCCTCACCACGGCGTAAGCCTCGGGGAGGAGCTGATCCAAGCTCTCCCCGAGCTCGATTCTCGCTTTGAACTCGAGGGTTTTCCCCCGAAGCTCCGAATCGCTCAGCCTCTGAACTTCGGGCTCAAGCGAATTTATCTTGTGAACGATAGGCCAGAGGCGCCGAAGCTCCTTCTCGTTCGGATCTCCGAAGATCTTCGCCTTGAGCTTATCGAAAATGCCCATTTTCCTCCTCCACCGGAAGCCCTCTGTAAATGCGCCGGATCGCCTCGGCGAGGAGAGGAGCAATCGTCATCACCTTTATCTTACTCCCTCTCTTCTCCTCCGGCACGGGAACGGTATCGGTGACCACAAGCTCCTTTATAGGGCTTTCGTCGATGCGCCGGGGGGCGTCTTTGGAGAGGATGGGATGAACGCAGCAAGCCCGAACTTCCCTCGCCCCCTTCTCCAAGAGGAGATGGGCGGCCGCTATGAGGGAGCCTCCCGTGTTCACCTCATCATCCACGAGGAGCGCCGTCTTGCCCCGAACCTCCCCGAAGAGGCTCAGAGCTTTGGCGCTCTCCACATTCCCCTCCCTCATCTTCTCGATCACGGCCAGAGGAGCATCAAGAGAGGAAGCGAAATTGCGCGCCCTCTTGGCGGCTCCGAGATCCGGAGCCACCACCACGAGATCTCCCAGCTCCTCCCTCCTCTCCCGATAGTAATCCCTCAGGAGGGGGAAGCCCGAGATCTCATCCACCGGGATGTTGAAGAAGCCCTGAATTTGAGGGGAGTGGAGGTCTACGGTGAGGATGTGGGAAGCTCCGGCCGCGGTGATGAGATCGGCGAGGAGCCTCGCCGTTATGGGAACGTGTGGCTGATCTTTCTTATCGCTCCTCCCATATCCGTAGTAAGGGATGACGGCCACGATCTTCTTGGCTCCGGCTCTGCGAAGGGCATCGAGCATGATGAGGAACTCCATCACGCTCCGCTGAACCGGAGAGGAGAAGGGCTGTACGGCGAAGACCACACAATCCCTCACGTTCTCCAATATCCGGACGAACAAGTTCTCATTGCTGAATTCGATAAGCTCCGCCCTTCCCGGCGGAACGCCCAAATCCCTGCATATCCTCTCGCCGAGCTCCGGATGTGTGGAGCCCGAGAAGATCTTGAGATCCTCCATCTTCCCCCTTTTCCTCCCCTTCGTATTCTCAAGAGTTCAGCAGCTCCAGGATTTCCTCACCTCGCGAGCGATCTTCTCCACAAAAGGAGTGATGTCCTTGGTGGTATCCACGGTGAAATGCTGATGCCTTATCTTCTCCTCCACGGATTTCATGCGCAGGTAAACCTCCCAATCGGCATCGGATTTGTTCTCCGGATCCTTCTTCCTCATCTCGAGACGCTCCCTCACGACCTCCGGAGGGGCTTCGGTGCGAATTACGAGAAGCTTGGCGTTGGTGCGAGAGGCCAAAGCGTAAAAGCGCTCCCTGTGCCTCTCTATGAGATTGGTGGCGTCGAGAATCACCCCTATATTGCGCTCCAGAAGCTCTTTGATCAGAAGGTAGAGAAGGCGGAAGAGCTTCGCGCTCTCCTGAGGAGTGTAGGTGGGCTGGGGGAAGAGCACCTTTCTCATCGCATCGCTCTCGATGACGACACAGGGGAGCTTCTGAGCCAAGCGCTTGGAGAGATAGCTCTTTCCGGTTCCGGGAAGGCCGCTCAGGAAGATGAAGAAGGGCCTCGCGACCGGCTCGGGCAGGGGCTCCAAGTACTTGCGGAGGAGCTCAAGCTCCCTTTCTTCTTCCCTCAGGCCATCTCCGGCTCCGGAAGCTGGGGGAGGGGGAGGAGCTTCACGATCGATTTTATGAGCTTCTGGAAGATTCTCGTCTGTGCGGGCACCCCGAGCACCTTGCGCGCCCATTTCCTCAGCTCTTCCTCGCTCTCCTTATTATAACCCTTCCACCCCATCCTCTCGCGCCACATCTTGTAGATCGTAGGGGCCTGCTCCCTCCAAGTTCTCATCAAAAACCTGTACCACCATCGAGCGAATTCGCTTCCGAAAACCGCATGCCGGAGGAGCCTTGAGGGCTTCAGATAGTAATTCGCCAGCATCTCCTGCTCCAGAATGCGCATTTGATCCGGGGTCATGTAGAGGTTTTTGAGCACCGGATTATCCTCGCTGAACCAGGAGAGATCTTCGGAGAGGAGATGATCTTTCATCATCTCATAATAAGGGGTTCCGGGATGAGGGGTGATGAAGCAGAACACCGCGATGGTGCAATCGAGCTCATCGGCGAACTTCCAGATCGCCGCCACATCCTCGGGAGTGTGATCCACATCGCCCCACATGTAAGTGGCCCAGATGTCGATATCGTGCTTGCGAAGGAGCTTGGCCGCCTCCTTGGCTATTCTCACATAATCCACATTCGCGCTCACCTTCCCCGATTTCTCTATATCCTTGCGGAGAGGGGTTTCCATTCCTATGGAGGCTATTCTTATTCCGGCGCGCCGCATGAGGGGGAGGAGGTCCTTCCTCTTGATCACGAGATCCGCTCGGGTGAAGATCTCGAAGTTCATTTTGAGCCCCTCTCTCAAAATCCCCTCCAGAAGCTCTTCGGTGGCATCCCTCTTTATTCCGAAGGTGAGATCGAACAGCCAGAGCATCCTCCTTCCCCACTTGTGGTAAAGCTGCTTTATCTCCTCCAGAGCCCTCCGAGGGCTCATCTCCCTCCAGCGCCCGGCGGCGAGCTTGGGGGAGCAAAAGCGACATCCGTAAGGACAGCCTCGGGAGATGGTGAGCAGAGCTTGAGGTCCCCATTTGGGAGGGTACAGATCAAACCAGTACTTGGAGAAATCAACAAGGCTCCAATCCAGAAGGGGAAGGGAATCGAGATCCATTATGGGAGGCCTGTCCGGATTCCTTATGATCTTATCTCCATCCCTCCAAGTGAGGCCGAGAATGTGAGAGAAATCCCTCCTCCCCTCTCCCAGAGCTTGGAGGAGCTCCACGGTCGTGATCTCCCCATCCCCCCGGACGATGAAATCGAGCTCCGGGCACTCCCTCATCAACCTCTCGCTCGCCAAGGTGGCCACAATTCCCCCGCATACGGTCACGATCTCCGGATTCACCGCCTTCGCCGTTCTCACCACGCGGAAGGATTGGGGGACATGACAGGTCATCGCGCTGGGAACCCCCACGACATCCGGCTTCTTCTCCTTCAATATCTCCGGAAGCTTCTCGTAACCTATCCTCTCGGCGTTCATATCCAAGATCTCGACCTTATACCCCTTGTGCTTGAGATAAGTTCCCAGATACACGAAGGAGAGATTGGGCATGGAAGCGCCGAAAGGACTGAACTGCCAGAAGCGATAAGCCGGATCGACGAGCAGGATCTTCATCTCCCAACCCCCAAAAGTCAACCCTTGAAACCCGATATATTTTAGTGCGATGAGAGGAATCTCTCAAACCAGGAGAGCGAGAGGGAGAGCACCTCCTCAAGATGCGAGGGATCGCTGAAAACGTGATCGGCGCCGGGGATGATCCTCAATTCCTTGGGGCCGGAGAGGCGCTCGTATAAGATCCTCGCATCCTCAACGGGAACGAGCTCATCCTCCTCTCCGTGAATTACGAGCGCGGGGATGGAGATCTTCGAGGCGAGAGCCGGAAGATCGCGGCTTTCGACATCTTGAACGAAAGAAGGGGGAACTCTCAGGCCTCGAAGCTTAAGAGGGGTGGCGAGGAGGACGAGGGCTTTGGGACGCGGATCTCCGGAGGCCGCGACGAGCGCCGCCATCCCTCCGAAACTCGATCCCAGAATTCCGATCTCCCCCGCCCCGCGGGAGGATACGTAATCCAAAGCGGCCAGGAGATCTTCGGATCTCGCGGAGAGATCGCTCCTTATGAGCTCCCCCTCGCTCCTCTCCTCCCCCTCCCCGCATCCTCTGAAATTGAAGCGCAGATACCCGAATCCCCTCTCGGCGAAGCGGGGGGCGAAAGACCTCCACTTCCTCCCGTCCTTGCTGCTCTCAAGTCCGTGAGCGAAGATCACACAGGGAGCGCCGGGATGAGGGAGGTGGAGATTTCCGAAGAGCCTGAAGCCCCGGCTTTCAAAGCTTATCCTCTCCTCCATATTCCTCAAAAGCCCTCCAGAATCGGTAGAGCTTTCGGGAGATATTTCGCAGCCTCTCGAAGAGGGTGATGAGGAAGCCGACTTCCGTGTACTTCATGTTCTCGAGATCTCGATTCTCCCTCTCCTTCACGAAGTTCTTCGCCAGGAATTGGAGCTCGATCACATCCGGATCGTTTGAGACCAAGAACACCTCCTCCTGCGGGTTCTCCAAGGCTTTTTGAACCCCGAGCCGCACGATCTCCACATCGACCTCCAGATTCTCCTCGCGCTGGAAATCATCGGCTAAGGTCTGAATATCATCCGGAGAGAGCTTGCCCTTCTTCCCCCTCACGAACTCTATTCTGGAGAGAAGCTGGTTCACCGTTCCCCAAAGCCTCCCTCTTATCCTCTCCTCCAGCTTCTCATTCAAGATCTTCGTCGAAGCCCTCCCTCGAAGGAGCTCTTGAGCCTTCTGAACAAGCCCCAATTCCCTCCCTGCTCCGGCCGCTATCTCCTCGGCGTGAAGCTTCACGATATCCCGGGCGAGGGATTTGCTCAGAAGCTTCGTGGAGGAGAGGAGGGAGTTGAAGAGCTCATCTCTCGGGGCCTTCTCTATCCTTCCCTGCTCCGAGAGGACTTGAAGCACGGCGGCCGCGTTTCTCATCTCATCTTGCTGCCGCAAGAACTCCTCATACCCCTGCCTCAACTCCTCAAACCTCCTCCTCCTGCTCTCCACCTCCTCCTCAAGCTCCCTGAAGCGCCCGAAGGTAAGAAGTTGAAGCTCCTCCTCCTCCCCTTCTCCCACCGCGATCCTCCCCTCCTCCTCCGCCACGAATACCGGTTCCGGAAGGGACACGCGCTTGAGGATGGAGGAGAGGAAGCCGAGATCCTCGGGAGCTTCGAGCACCTCCCGAAGCTTCCTCAACCCCTCCCCCCCTCCTTCCGATTTGACCACGACCTTCTTCCGGCGCACGAGAGCCGAAGCGAGAAGAGCTCCGGCGAGGCTGAGGTAGAAATCCCTCCTCGCCCTCTCGAAGGGATCCGAGAGCCTTCCCGCCTCTCTGAGGATGAAGGAATCCCAAGCGGGGAGATCTTCCCCCATCTCCTCAAGCCTCAGCGCGATGTAAGCCCTCTCGACCGCCTCTCGGATCTCGGGAGGGGAGGGCTGGAGGAGAAATCCCTTGAACTTCTCGAGCTCCTCGCGCAGGGCGATGTACTCCCTCTGAGCTTCCTCCATTCTTGAGGAGAACATCTCCGGAAGCGAAAGCCATTTCCTGTGCTCCAAAAGCACCCCCTCGGGACAGAAGCAGCGGAAGAGGCGGGCGATGAGAGGGGGAAGGCGATTGAGGGAGTGGGTATCCAGAATGAATACGGGCTCCTCTTCGATGAGCGAGCGCTCGACCATCTTCCCCTTATAATTAAGGAGAAAAGGCCGTGAGCGCCACAAGCAAGCTGAAGATCAAAGGGGTGAGGAAGGCGACCCGCACGATCTCCGGGGTGACGCCGGTGGCCGTTATGGCAGAGCCCAGAGGATGCCCCGGAAGATGCGTCTTCTGCCCCACTCAAGCCGGAGCTCCCAAGAGCTACACCGTGGAATCCCCCGCGGTCGCCAGAGCGAGATCTTGCGATTTCGATCCGAGAAGGCAGGTCGAGATGCGAATAAAGATGCTGCAAGATATGGGGCATCCTGCGGATAAGATCGAGCTCATAGTGATGGGCGGAACCTTCCTCGCCTACCCTCTCGATTACCAATACGATTTCATCAGAGGATGCTTTGAGGGATTGAACGGAGCTTCGGCTTCTTCTCTCGCCGAAGCGAAAGAGCAAAATGAGATCGCTCCTCACAGATGCGTGGGAATGTGCATCGAAACAAGGCCCGATTGGTGCGGAATTGAGGAAATTCAGAGGATGCTCGAATTCGGAACGACCAGAGTGGAGCTCGGCGTGCAAACCCTCGATGAGGAGATCTTGGAGCTCGTCCGCCGCGGTCACGGCGTTCGGGAGGTCGTGGAGGCCACAAAGCTCCTTCGAGATTACGGCTTCAAGGTCTACTACCACTGGATGCCGGGCCTTCCCGGATCGAATCCCCAAAAGGATCTTGAGCTCTTCGAGAAGATCTTCTCGGATGAGAGATTCAGGCCGGACGGGCTTAAGATCTACCCCACCGAGGTCGTCGAGGGAAGCGAGCTTGAGAGGTGGTACAGAGAGGGAAGATACGAGCCCTACCCCCTCGAGGTGCTCGAGAAGGTGCTCATCGAAATGAAGCTCATGGTTCCCAAATACGTGAGGATCGCAAGGGTGACTCGCGATATACCGGCCAAATTCATCATAGCCGGATGCAGGGATGATCTCCCTCGGAACGTGCTTCTGAGGAGGATGAGGGAGAGGGGTTTGGAGTGCAAGTGCATAAGATGCAGGGAGTACGGACATCGAATGCGAGATGGATGGGAGGTGGGAGAGCCGAAGCTTGTGAGATTCGATTATGCGGCTTCGGGAGGAAGGGAGATCTTCCTCTCCTTCGAAGATGAGAACGAAACCCTCTTCGCCCTCTTGAGGTTGAGAATTCAGGATTTCGATCCCGTGAAGGGGAGGAGAGGGGAGATCGTGGGGATGATCCGCGAGCTTCACGTTTACGGCCCCGAGGTTCCGCTCGGCGGGGAGATCCCGGTGGAGCCCGCGGCTCAGCATAAGGGTTTGGGGAGGATGCTCCTCGCCGAAGCCGAGAGGATAGCCAAGGAGGAATTCGGGGCGAGGAGGATCTTGGTGCTCAGCGGAGTGGGAGTGAGGAGGTATTACTATAATTTGGGCTACAGGTACTGCGGCCCCTACATGATGAAAGAGCTTTCGGAGGAGGGAATTGAGGGAGAAGAGAGGTCCGAGCAAATTCGATCTCCTCAAGGTCAGGATAAAGAGGGCTTTGGGAATCAACCCCTATCTCTGCGATAAATGCAAATGGAATCATCCCAGAACCTGCCGTCGCAGGGAGCGCCCTCACGCGATCTGGTGTCCTGATTTCGAAAAGAGATAAAGATGCCGACGCTTTACGTCGTGGCCACCCCCATAGGGAATCTCGAGGATATAACGCTTCGAGCTCTTCGGGTGCTGAGGGAAGTGGATCTCATAGCGGCTGAGGATACGAGGCGCACCCTTCGGCTCCTCAATCACTACAATATCAAAAAGCCCCTCATAAGCTATCACGAGCACAACAAGCTCGCTCGCATCCCCGAGATCCTCAAGATCCTGGAGGAGAAGGATGTGGCTTTGGTTTCGGATGCCGGCGTTCCGGGGGTGAGCGATCCGGGAAGGGAGCTTGTGGCCGCGGCGCTCGAAGCGGGCTTCAAGGTGGTTCCGATTCCAGGCCCCTCCGCCATCCCGACGGCCCTCTCCGTCTCCGGCCTTCCCGCCGATCAGTTCCTGTTCTTGGGCTACCTCCCCAGGAAGCGGTCGGAGCGACGAAAGCTCCTTTCAAGCGTGGCGGAGGAGGAGAGAACGCTGGTGGCCTTCGAAGCTCCTCATCGCCTGAGGGAATCCCTTTCGGATATCCTCGAAGTTCTGGGAGATAGGGAGATCGCCGTATGCAGGGAGCTCACGAAGCTTCATGAGGAGATCTTCAGAGGGAAGGTGAGCGAAGCTCTGGAGCGCTTCCGGGAGCCTCTCGGCGAGTTCACTTTGGTCTTGGCCGGGAAGGGGAGGTGAGCGGGAGATGGGAAGGCGAATTCTCGTGGGAGCGGCCTGGCCTTACGCCAACGGGGATCTGCACCTCGGCCATATAGCCGGAGCTTACCTCCCCGCCGATATCTTCGCCCGCTTTCACAGGCTTCTGGGCGATGAGGTTCTCATGATCTCGGGAAGCGATTGTCACGGAACTCCCGTCGCCATAAGAGCCGAGAGGGAGGGGAAGAGCCCGAGGGAGATAGCCGAGTTCTATCATCATCGCTTCTTGGATGTGTGGAAGAAGCTCGATATCTCCTTCGATCTCTTCACGACCACGATGACCGAAAATCACGCCCGAACGGTGAAGGATATCATCCTGAAGCTTTCCGAAAAGGGACTTATATACCGAGATGAAATGCTCTCCGTTTACTGTCCCTCATGCGGCCGCTTCCTCCCCGACAGATACATAAGAGGCGTTTGCCCTTTCTGCGGGAATCCGGAAGCTTGGGGGGATCAGTGCGAGGAGTGCGGAAGGTCATTTGCTCCTCAAGATCTTCGGGAGCTTCGATGCGGGGTTTGCGGAGGGGCTCCGGAATTCCGGAAGACCGAACATCTCTTCTTCCGCCTCTCCGCCCTCTCCGAAAGGCTTCGCGAGTGGATCTCCCGTCAGGAGCGCTGGCGCCCCAATGTGAGAAGCCTTACGCACCGTTACCTCTCCGAGGGGCTCCGGGACAGGGCGATCACCCGGGATATCGAGTGGGGAATTGAAGTGCCCTTCCCCGGATTTGAGAGGAAGAGAGTTTACGTGTGGTTTGAAGCCGTTATAGGTTATCTCTCGGCCACGAAGGAGTGGGCGCAGAGAACGGGGGAGCCGGAGAGGTGGAGGGATTTCTGGAGCGGGGAGGCCGAAAGCTATTACTTCGTGGGGAAGGATAACATCCCGTTTCACACCATCATGTGGCCGGCGATCCTCATGGCCTGCGGGGATCTGAACCTGCCGACGGATGTTCCCGCCAATGAGTTCCTGACATTGGAGGGGAGGAAGATCTCGACGAGCAGGGGATGGGCGGTGTGGATTTCGGATATGCTCGAAAGATACGATTCGGATGCCATAAGATTCTGCCTCGCCGCCAATATGCCCGAAACCGGCGACGCCGATTTCTCCTTCCGGGAATTCGTGAGGAGGAATAACGACGAGCTCGTCGCGACCTACGGGAACCTCGCTCACAGAGCTCTCACCTTCGTTCAGCGTTATTTCGATGGGAGGGTTCCGGAGCCGGGGGAGCTCGGCGGGGAATCGAGGGAATTGCTGCGGCTCGCCGAGCGGACCTTCAAGCTCGCGGGCGAGAGCCTCGAAGCCTGCCGGTTCCGGGAGGCCCTCCGCCACATCATGTTCTTAGCTCAGGAGGGGAATAGATACATGGAGAGAAGGGCTCCCTGGAAGGCCGTGAAGGAAGATCGAAGGGCGGCGGCCGAAGCTCTGTTCGCGATCCTCGGACTTCTCTCCGCCCTCCGCACGCTCTTTTATCCCTTCCTCCCCAGGAGCTCGGAGAGGCTCTCGGAGCTCTTGGGCTTCAAGAAGCCCGTGAAGGAGACGGGGTGGAAGCTCGAGCTTCCCTCTCCCGGAACTCCTCTTCCTCCTCCAAAACCCCTCTTCAGAAAGCTCGAAGAAGTGCCGTCGGATCTATACCCGAAAGCAGATGGGAGGGAGTCCTGAAGAAGGCCTCTTCCTCCGAATGAAGCGAAGCATGTGATTGAGGCAGGCCACCGCCAAGTTCACGAGATCCTCTCCCGGAATCTCCCTCACCTTCCCTCCTCCGAAGAGCACGCGAAGCGAGGGGGGGAGCTCCTCATCCCCCCTCTCGAAGAGGAAGTA
>CAYRBX010000016.1:0-12240 GCA_964422695.1 uncultured Dehalococcoidia bacterium | reverse complement strand
ACATGTCCTTCAAGCTTCAGAAGCTTCGCTTCCGTGAGGACTTCGACGAGCGGATGGGAGGTCACCTTGTTTACGAGATCCCTGAGGAAAGCCTGCGGATCTTCGCCGTTGAGTCCGAAGTAAATCCTCCTCGCCCATCCTCCGAGCTCTCTCTCCTTCTCGACAAGGTAGGTCTTAAATCCCTGTTCGGCGAGGTTCAAAGCGGCGGTCATTCCGGCCACTCCCCCTCCCAGAACCAAGGCGGAGCGCTTGATCTCGAATTCGAATTTGGGAAGGGGCTCCAGCCGAGCCGCCCTCGCGACGGCGGCTCTCACGAGATCTTTGGCCTTCTCGGTGGCTTTCTCCGGCTCCCGCATGTGCACCCAAGAGCACTGATCTCTTATGTTGGCCATCTCGAAGAGGAAGGGATTGAGGCCCGCTTCCCTCAAGGTCTCCTGGAACAGGGGCTCGTGAGTTCTGGGGGTGCAGGAGGCCACGACCACCCGATTGAGGTTGTGCTCTCTTATCTTCTCCTTTATCCTCTGCTGGGTGTCCTGAGAGCAGGTGTAGAGATTGTGCTCGGCGTAAACCACATAAGGCAGGGTTTTGGCGTATTCGGTGACCTCGGGAACGTTCACAATCCCCCCGATATTTATCCCGCAGTGGCAGATGAAGACGCCGATCCTGGGGGGCTCCCCTCTCACATCCCTCTCGGGAGGATATTCCTTCTTGGCGGTCAGAGTATGGCGGGAGGGGGCGAGCATAGCTCCGGCGGCGGCCGCGGCGGCGCTCGCCTGCGTTACGGTCTCGGGTATGTCCTTAGGTCCTTGGAAGGCTCCGCAGGCGAACACCCCTTCTCTCGTCGTCCTGATCGGCATGAGCTCTTCGGATCTGCAGAAACCGTATTCGTTGAGCTCTATACTCAAGCGCTCGGCGAGCTTCGAAGCATCTTTGGGAGGCCTCAGCCCCACCGAGAGCACCACGAGATCGAACTCCTCGCTCCTCACCCTCCCCTCTTCATCTGCAAACCTCACGATGAGATCTCTCGTCTCCCCGACTTCCTCGATCCTGAAGACGCGCGATCTCACAAATCTCACCCCGTGCTCCTCTTGAGCGCGTCGGCAGTACTCCTCAAACCCCTTCCCGTAAGCTCTCAAATCCATAAGGAAGATGGTGGTTTCAAGAGGGCCTGTGGCGTGTTCTTTCGCTATCACGGCCTCCTTGACGGCGTACATGCAGCAAACCGAAGAGCAATAGGGGTTCTCGCTGGATCTCGAGCCCACGCACTGAACCCATGCGATCCTCTTGGGCTCCTTCCCGTCGGAGGGGCGGACGAGCTTCCCCTGATAAGGTCCCGAAGCCGAGAGGATTCGCTCGAATTCTATGCTCGTGACCACATTGGGGTATCTTCCGTATCCGTATTCTCCTAAGGCCTTGGGATCGAATTCCTCGAAGCCGGCGGCGACGATCACAGCCCCCACATCAAGCCATATATCCTCATCCTTCATCTCGTGATTCACCGCCTCCGCCCGGCATGCCGCCACGCACTGATGGCATTCGGAGCAAACGCCGCAATTAAGGCACCTCCGGGCCTCTTCGATCGCCGCCTCCTCGGACAAGCCGAGCTCCACCTCCTTGAAGCTCCTTCTCCTCTCCTCCATCGGGAGGAGGGGGGCTTCGGCTCTCGGCTTCCTCGGAACGTAAAGGGGGATCTCCCTCCAATTCCTCCCCCTCTCCCTCTCCTCCCTTCCCTTCCTCAAATCCTCTCCTCTGAGGAACCTCTTTATCGACTCCGCGGCCCTCTTCCCGGCGGCCACCGCCTCTATCGCTATCCCGGGTCCGGTTTGCGCATCTCCTCCGGCGAACACGCCCGGACGGGAGGTCTCGAGGGTGAGGGGATCTGCGGCTATGGTGCCGCGAGAGGTGATCTCGATTCCGGCGCCCTCAAGATAGGAGAGATCCGGAGCCTGCCCTATGGCGGGGATTATCGTATCCGCTTCGATCTCGAATTCGGAGCCCGGAATGGGGACGGGCCTCCTCCTCCCCTGAGCGTCGGGAGGCCCGAGCTCCATCCTCACGCACCTTATTCCCGCAGCCCTCCCATTTCGAACAGAGATCTCAACGGGAGCGACGAGGAATTCGATCTTCACGCCCTCCTCGAGGGCGGCTTCCACCTCCTCGTCTCTGGCAGGCATCTCCCTTCTCGATCTGCGGTAGAGGATGCGCACGTCCTCAGCTCCGAGCCTCAGAGCGCTTCGAGCGACATCGATGGCCACATCCCCTCCCCCGATCACGATCACCCTCTTGCCGATCTCGACCTTCTCGCCGAGATTGAGCTTCCTCAGGAACTCCACGCCGTGTATCACTCCCTCCGCATCCTCGCCGGGGATGTTCAGCTTCAAGCTCTTGTGAGCTCCTGTGGCCAGGAATACGGCTTTGAATCCCCGGGCGAAGAGATCGTCGATGGAGAGATCCCTTCCTATGGAGACTCCCGTTTTGAACTCAACGCCCATCTTCTTCAGGATCTCGATCTCCTCATCCAGAACGTCCTTGGGGAGGCGGTAGGCCGGAATGCCGACCCTGAGCATTCCTCCGAGCACGGGGAGGGCTTCGAATACCGTGACCTTGTATCCTTCAAGGGCGAGATAATAAGCGGCGGTGAGGCCGGCGGGGCCCGATCCCACGATGGCCACCTTCTCCTCTTTGGGCTCCGCCCGAGGAGGAGCGAATTCCTCCTTCACCTTATCGGCCACAAACCTCTTGAGCTTCGCTATCGCTATGGGCTCATCCACAAATCTGCGGCGGCATTCGGCCTCGCAGGGATGAGGGCAGATGCGGCCCATCACTTTGGGGAATGGGAGCTCCTCCCTTATGAGATCCAAAGCCTCTTTGAACTTCCCCTTGCTTATGAGAGCCACATATCCCTGCACGTTAACTCCGGCGGGGCAGGTCTGAGCGCAGGGAGGCCTGTCCTTCTTGTCGATGGTGAAGACATTGGGGAAGGCTTGAGGGTAGGGGCGGAATACGGCCTTCCTCTTCGCCAATCCCTGATCGAACTCGCTCTCCACCTCCACCGGACAGGCTTCGGCGCATTCCCCGCAGCCGGTGCATTTGAGGGGATCGACGAACCTCGCCTTCTTTCGAACGCGAACTCTGAAATTCCCCGGCTCTCCTTCGATCTCCAAGACCTCGCTCCAAGTGAGGACTTCTATATTGAGATGACGGCCGCACTCCACGAGCTTCGGGGCCAGAATGCACATGGAGCAATCGTTGGTGGGGAAGGTCTTATCGAGCTGAGCCATAACTCCGCCTATGGCCGGAGAGCTCTCCACGAGGTATACCTTGAATCCCGATTCGGCCAGATCCAGAGCCGCCTGCACACCCCCGATGCCTCCGCCTATCACCATAACGGAGCCCGTCACTTCCCTCTCTCGATCCATGCCCACCTCCCCGAGCGCGTTCGCGGAAATCCCACCTAAATGTAGAATACTCCGAGGCATTTGGTCAAATGGGGCCTTTATTTCTTGACGCGAGCGTCGGCCGGCTATAGAATAACGACTTCGGGAAAATGGAAGGCCTGAGCTGCGGCGAGAGGATTCCTCCCTGCTCCGACGTCCTCCTCTCAATTCACCTCAATTCCGAATTCAAACGCGCGGGAGGTGCCCTATGGTGCTCATCGGGGAGAATATTCATGTGATCTCAAAGGAGATCTCCAGAGCGATGAGGGAGAGGAACGCGAAGCCCCTCCAGGAGCTCGCCGTAAGGCAGGCGGAAGCGGGAATGGATTACATAGATCTCAATATAGGGCCGGCGAAGAGAGATCCCGAGGTCATGGAGTGGCTTGTGAGGATCGTGGAGGAGGTGGTGGATCTCCCCCTCTCGCTCGACACGATGAATCCCGTCGCCATGGAGATAGGAATCAAAGCTTGCAGGAAGAACAAGCCCCTCATAAACTCGGCCTCCAATCGCACGGAGAGCAAGCAGCAGATGCTCCCCTTGGCGGTGAAATACGATTGCGATGTCGTCCTCTCCGTGATCACCGATAGGGGATGCCCTCCCGGAGTGGACGATAGGGTTTCGAGCATTCTGGAGGCCGCCGCCTACGCCAATGAGCTCGGAATTCCGAACGAGAGGTTGTGGGTCGATCCCATCGTCCTTCCGGTGAGCGCGAATCAAGATGAGGTGAGGGCGGCTCTGGAGTTCATGAAGATCCTTCAGGATCTCCTCCCCGGCGTGAAATCCACGGTGGGGCTCTCCAACGTCTCCAACGGCACTCCGGCGCATCTTCGGGGGATTCTCAATCGCACATATCTTGTGATGCTCGAGAGGTACGGCTTGTACTCGGCGATCGTCGACGCCTTCGATCAAGATCTCGTTCGCCTGGCGAGAGGAGAGCTTCAGCACATAAAGGAGCTCATCTACAAGGTGATGGATGAGGAGGAGGTGGATGAGGCCTCCCTCTCCAAGGAGGAGAGGGATTACGTGAGGACGGCCAAGGTGCTTCTGGGCAAGACCCTTTACTCTCACTCCTGGCTTGAGGAGTAAAGGAGGGGAAGATGGAGTTCAAAGCGCCGATCGAAAGCTATAAGGGAAGGGTGAGGGAGGTGGAGATCGGAAAGCCCCCCAAAGCCATAAAGCTCGGAGGCGAGAGCCGCCTCCCCTTTCACGATTTCGATGAGGGGGAGTGGCCCAACCCTCCTCGCTTCGCTTTGGAGCTTTGGGATGTGGATCCCGGAGAGGCATGGCCGGATTGGCTCAAGGAGCCCTACAGGGAGGTTTTGGGGGATCCGGCCGCTTGGGCTCGGAAGTGCGTTGAATACGGAGCCGATGCGGTTTGCTTGAAGCTTGTGAGCACCGATCCCGCCGGCAGGAACGCCCCTCCGGAGAGCGCGGTGGAGACGGTGGGGAAGGTGCTCGAGGCGATAGATGTTCCTCTCATCGTCTACGGGGTGGGGGATGAGAAGAAGGATCCCGAAGTCCTCCCCCGAATCGCGGAGGCCTTCTCCGGACGCAATCTGCTTCTGGGCCCGGCCCTGAAGGAGGATTACGAGCCCATAAGCGAGGCGGCTCAGAAGCACGGGCATGCGGTGATAGCGCAAACGCCGCTGGATATCAACCTCATGAAGGAGCTCAATGTGAAGCTCTCCAAGACCTTCCCTCCCGAGAGGATCGTGATCGATCCCCTGAGCTCCGCTCTGGGATACGGAATGGAATACAGCTTCACGCTGATGGAGCGCACCAAGCAGGCGGGAGTGATGTACGAGGATGCCATGACTCAGATGCCGATCATCGCGGATCTCGCGGATGAATGCTGGAAGACCTCGCAAGCTCGGGAGAGCAAGGAGATGGGGATAATGTGGGAGGCGATGACGGCTCTCACCTTGCTTCTGGCCGGAGCGAACATCCTCATCCTCCTTCATCCCGAATCCCTGAAGCTTCTAAGGGAATTGATATCTCAGTAAGAAAGGAGGCGGAAGATGGGCGTCCACAGCAAGGTGAAGCAGAAGGAGATAGAGGAGACCATACATCCTGAAGATACTTGGGAGCCCATAGGGCCCACTCCCCTTCCCAGCCTCACCGATCTCAGACATTGGGATATGAGGTTGCTGCGCACCTACAAGCCCTTTTACGCCCCCTTCTGCGATCTCTGCTGCCTCTGCACTTACGGCAAATGCGATCTTACCGAAGCGAGGAGAGGAGCCTGCGGGATCGATATCGCCACCCAGCAGGCGAGGATCGTGCTCCTCGCGTGCTGCATGGGGCTTGCGGCTCACGCCGGGCATGCGAGGCATGTCGTCGATTACCTCATCGACAAGCTGGGGGAGGATCATCCGATCGATCTCGGCTCGGCGATAGCGGTGGAAGCCCCCAACATCCGCACGGTTCTCGGCTTGAAGCCCAAGACCTTGGGGGATCTGCGGAAGGCCATCGAATATGTCGAGAGGGAGTTCGTGCACCTCGTCTCCGCCACACATTTCGGGCAGGAAGGCCATTATCTCGATTACGAATCCAAAGCCCTTCACGCCGGAATGCTCGATCATGTGGCCATGGAGGTGGCGGATATAGCTCAGATCGTGGGATTCAACTTCCCCGCATCTCAAGCGGATACCCCTCTTGTGGATATAGGGTGGGGGGCTGTGGATAAATCCAAGCCCATAATTCTGGTCGTCGGGCACAATCCGGCCACCTCCACCAACATCGTGGACGCCCTGAGAAAAGAGGGATTGGAGGATCAGGTTGAGGTCTGCGGGATCTGCTGCACGGCTATTGAGACCACGAGGTACACCCCCAGAGCCAAGATCATAGGCCCCCTCTCAAGGCAGCTCTTCTTCGTCCGGACGGGGCTCGCCGATGTGATCGTCACCGATGAGCAGTGCATAAGAACCGATATCTGGATCGAGGCGAAGAAGGTGGGCTCCGCTCTCATCGCGACCTCCGACAAAGCTTGTTACGGCCTTGAGGACGCCACCGACATGCCGGTGGATGAGATCGTAAGGCAGATGGTGGAGGAGGGGAAGCAGTTCCTCATCCTCGATCACGAGAAGGCCGGAGAGGTCGCCGTCAAGGTGGCTTTAAAGCTCGCCCCCAAGCGCAAGAAGGAGCTCATCACGGCGGAGGAGGCGAAGGAGCTCGCCAAGAACTGCAGGCAGTGCGGGCTTTGCGAGCAGGTATGCCCCAATATGCTCGGCATCGGGAAGGCCCTCAAGGACGCTTCGGAGGGGAATTTCGAAGCTCTGAGGAGGGCGTTCGAGCGGTGCATCGGATGCGGCAAGTGCGAGCAGGAGTGCCCGCGCGATGTCCCGATCTTCAAGATCTTCCAGGCGGTGATGGGGGAGGAGACGTGGAAGATAAGGGCCGGGCGAGGCCCCATTATGGACACCGAGATAAGGAAGGTGGGAGCCCCCATAGTTCTTGGAACCATTCCGGGGGTGCTCGCCTTCATAGGGTGCTCCAACTTCCCCGATGCCATAGATGAGGTCGCCCTGATGGTCGAGGAGTTCGCCAAGCGCAATTACATCATCACCCTCTCCGGATGCTCGGCGATGGTCGCCGCGATGAGGAAAGATGCCGAGGGGAGAACGGTTTACGAGAAGTTCCCTCCAGATTTCGATGCCGGAGGCGTGGTGAATGTGGGATCTTGCGTCGCCAACTCTCACATCTCCGGAGCGGCGATAAAGATCGCCAACATCTTCGCCAACCTCCCGCTTCGAGCGAATTACGAGGTCATAGCCGATTACATCATCAACCGCATCGGAGCTTGCGGCATCGCTTGGGGAGCTATGTCTCAGAAAGCGGCCTCCATCGCCACGGGATTCAACCGCTGGGGGATTCCGGCGCTGCTCGGCCCTCACTCCTCCAAATACCGCCGTCAGTACCTGAGCTATATGGAGGAGGATGATTGGACGGTGATGGACGGAAGGGAGAGGAAGGCGGTCGACACTCAGGAGCCGGCGCCGGTGCACCTCTGCTATGTCGTGGAGACCTTGGAGCAGGCTATGGTCATGATACCGAAGCTCTGCATAAGGCATAACGATACGCCGGAGGGGAGGGCGATCAAGCTGTTCAATTACTGCGATCTTCATCTCAAATATAAGGGAACGCTTCCCGACGACCTCCACCTCTACGTGAGATCGGAGCGCGACATCCCCATCTTCTTCAAATCCGAGATCTTGGAGTTCCTGAAGGAGAAGGGATGGCAGGAGAAGCCGACGCTCAGTCTCCCGACCTTCGTGGGCACGTACAAGGCGAAGGTGCCCATAGAGGCCGTGATCGGAAGAACGGAGGGGAGGTGAGAGGATGGCTGCGCCCAGGCCGCTTCATCGCGTCAACGTGCTCACCGGCTTCAAGACCGCGAGGGAGATAAGCGATCCCGCGGCTCTGGCGGATCTCATAGCGAAGGCGAGAAGGCCCCTCCTCATCTTGGGAGGGACCTTCCAGCATTACGATCTCAATGAGAGGCCGCTTATAACCTACGGGATAAAGCTCGCGCGAGCGGGGAGGATTCCGATCTGCGCCACGGCCGATACCAAGAAGAGGCTTCTGGATTTCGGCCAGAAGCCCGATTGCGTTTACGACATCATGGAGATCGTCCACCGCCTCAAAGATCCCGAATGGAAGGGGGTGAGGAAGGAGGGGAATCACGATCTCGTGATCTTCCTCGGCTTCAGAACCGATATAGCCAATCAGGGGCTTTCGACCTTGAAGCACTTCGCTCCTCACCTCCGCACGATGACCTTGTGCAAGTACTACTACCCCAATGCGGATTACTCCCTTCCCAATTTGAGGAAGGATGAGGAGTGGGCGAGGATCTTGGATGAGCTCATCGCGAAGCTCGCCGAGCTCAAAGGAGTTCCCTCCGAGGAGCTCGAGGTGGTTGAAGTGGCCAAGGCGGCAGCTCCCGAAGTCGAGGTCATCCCCGTGGGGGTGGGGCCGCAGTATGAGGGGGAGAGGGTGAGGAAGGAGAACCTGCAGGTCGATTTCGGCGGCCCCAAAGCCGAGTACAAGTGCGAGCTCATCACCCTGATGGATCTCGGGGAGGTGGAGCACGGGAAGGTGGAGATCGTGGGGCCGGATATAAAGGATATGGAGGAAGGGCAGGCCTACCCCCTCGCCATCGACATTCGGGTCGCCGGCCGCAGGCTGGAGAAGGATATGGAGCCGGTGCTCGAGAGGAGGATGCACGATTTCTGCAATTACATCGAGGGAATTTACCACATGAACCAGCAGGATGAGATCTGGATTCGATTGAGCAAAGAGGCGTTCGCGAAAGGCCTCAACACCTTCCGCATTTGGGGCAAGATCCTCATAAACCTCTACACCTCCCAGTTCCCCATCATCGAGAAGATGTCGGTGAGGTTCATAACCGAGCCCGAGCTCGTCAAGGAATTCACCTTGAAGGCGAGAGAGGTGTACGAGGCGAGGAGGGCGAGGGCGAGAGGCCTCAAAGAGGAGGATGTGGAGGAGTTCTACGGCTGCATCCTCTGCCAGAGCTTCGCTCCCACTCACGTGTGCATTGTGACCCCCGAGAGGATCGCCAATTGCGGCGCCATGACGTGGTTCGATTGCCGGGCGGCGGCCAAGATGGATCCCGAAGGCCCCATCTTCCCCATCCCCAAGGGGGAGTGCCTCAATCCCATCAAGGGCGAGTACGCGGGAGTAAATGAGGCGGCCAACAAGAGATCCCTGGGCACCATAAAGCGGGTGTTCCTGCACTGCAATCTCGAATACCCTCACACCTCATGCGGCTGCTTCCAGGCCATTTGCTTCTACATCCCCGAGGTCGACGGCTTCGGGATAGTTCATCGCGATTTCAAGGGCGTAACCCCCATAGGCAAGCCCTTCTCCACCATGGCGGGGGAGGTGAGCGGAGGAAGGCAGAGCGAGGGATACTGCGGCATGGCTTTGGAGTACATGCGCTCTCGGAAGTTCTATCAGGCCGAAGGCGGGATGTACAGGGTGGTGTGGATGCCCAAGGAGATCAAGGAGAGATACAGAGATGCCATCCCCGAAGACCTCTACGATAAGATCGCCACGGAGGAGGATGTGAGCAATACGGATGAGCTCCTCGCATTCCTCGAGGAGAGAGGGCATCCGTGGCTTCGGGGAGAGGTGGAGCTGCCCGAAGCCTGAAGGATCAAGCTCTTGCGAGGAGGTAGGAGATGGCGGTTAAGGGAACCGATCTCGTGAAGCTCCTCCCTCAGAAGAAGGGATGCAGGGAATGCGGATTTCCCACCTGCTTCGCCTTCGCGATGAAGCTCGCTTCGGGAGGGGTGACGATCGACAAATGCCCGTATGTCACTCCGGAGAACAGGGCGAAGATCGAGGAGCTCCTCACTCCTCCCATAAGGCTCGTCACCATAGGATCCGGCGATGCGGCCGTAGAGATAGGGAATGAGGAGGTCATCTGGCGTCATGAGAAGACCTTCATTCATCCCCCCGGGATAGCGATCCTCATCTCCGACGCCGAGCCCGAAGAGCAGGTCGAAGCCAAAATCCGAAAGCTCGAAGAGCTCAAATTCCCCTGGGTGGGGCTCACTTTGGAGGCCAACCTCTACGCTCTGAAATTCGAATCGGGGGAGAGGGGGAAATTCGAAAGCCTCACGAGGAAGATATATGAGACGACCAAAAGGGGGATGATCCTCATCTCCGAAGATCTCGACGCCCTATTTGCGGCGAGGGATATATGCGCCGATCGCAATCCTCTCATCTACCCCATAACCGCCGAAAATGTCGATGCCGCCATCCCCAAGATAAAGGAGAGGCCGACGCCGGTCGGGGTCAAAGCCGAAAGCGTTGAGAAGCTCGTTCCGATCACCGAGAAGCTCGCGGAAGCCGGAATTAAAGATCTTGTGCTCGATCCGGGCTCCAAGACCTTCCTCGACGCCATCCGAGATCAAACTCTCATAAGGAGAGCGGCTTTGAAGCAGAGCTTCAGGCCTCTCGGATATCCCACCATCGCCTTCCCCTGTTTCATGACCTCCGATCTCAGAAAGCAAGCGCTCCTCGCCTCCATGTTCGTCATAAAGTACGCCGGGATCATCGTCCTCTCCGATCTCACGAGGGAGACCCTCCTCCCGCTCCTCGTGCATCGGCTCAACATCTACACCGATCCGAGATTGCCGATGCAGGTGGAGGCGAAGATCTACGAGATCGGGACTCCCGATGAGAGATCGCCCTTGCTCGTCACCACCAACTGGGCTCTGACCTACTTCTTGGTCTCCTCGGCGATCGAAGCGAGCAAAGTCCCGGCTTTCCTCGCGGTCAAGGATGCGGAGGGGCTCGGGGTGCTCACCGCTTGGGCGGCGGGGAAGTTCAGCGGAGATGATGTGGCCGATTTCATAAAGAAATCCGGAATCGAGCAGAAGCTCGCGCACAAAACCCTCATCATCCCGGGGAAGGTCGCGCGGATAAAGGGGGAGCTTGAAGACGCGCTTCCGGGATGGGAGATAATAGTGGGTCCCGCGGATGCTTCCGCCATCCCCTCCTTCCTTCCTCAGATCGCCTCCCGATTGAGAGGAGGGAAGTGATGGAGCTTGAGAGCCTTCTTGAAGGGGAGGAGCTGAGCGAAGATAAAGTGCTCTACTTCCTCCTCAGAATTCAGGAGAGATTCGGCTATCTCCCGCCGGAAGCGCTGCGGGAGCTCGCCGCCCGCCTGAACATCCCCCCCGCGAGGATTTACGGCGTCGCCACTTTCTACAATCGATTTCGCTTCTCCCCGCCGGGAAGGCATCACCTTCGCGTGTGCATGGGGACGGCATGTCATCTCGCAGGAGGAAAGCTCATCTTGGAGGCTCTGGAGCGGGAGCTCGGAATAAAGGTGGGGGAGAGGACGCCCGACGGGGAGTTCAGCTTGGAGAGGGTGGCCTGCGTGGGATGTTGCGCTCTCGCTCCCGTCGTGGTGGCGGGAGATAAGGTGTTCGGTCGATTGAATCAGGTGAAGGTGGAGGAGATGCTCGTGCTCCTGAGAGGGCAGGAGGGCGAGAAGGGGGTGAGGTAGGGATGCCCATTTACGAGTACTACTGCTCGAAATGCAAGAAGGAATTCGAGCTTCGGCGTCCCATCTCGGAGGCCGACGCTCCGGCCTTCTGCCCGCGGTGCGGAAGCGAAGGGCGGAAATTGATATCGGGATTCGCCTCAAAGCTCGAATTCTACATCCGCCCCACCCTGAAGGTCTACCGCAAGCTCCCCGAAGAGGAGGGAGAGGAGCGGAAGGAGGAGAAGTAACTCCGGGGAAGGGGATGTGCCCGCTTTCGAGGAATTGAGAGAGAGGGCGAGGAGGGAGTGGGAGTCCTTCCGCTTCTCCCCCCTCCCCAAGATCCTCGTGGGCGCCGCGACCTGCGGCCGGGCGGCGGGGGCTCTGGAGACGATCGAGGCCTTCCGGCGGAGGCTTCGGGAGAGGGGAATTGAAGCTTTGATCGTGGAGACGGGCTGCATGGGGCTTTGCTACGCGGAGCCCCTCGTCGTCATCTTCCATCCCGAAATGCCCCCTGTATGTTATGGGCGGGTGACCCCCGAGATCGCTTCGGAGCTTGTGGATCGATATCTCGCCGGGGGGGATCCGTGTTTGGAGCTCGCTCTGGGATCTCTGGAGGAGGGGGAGGAGGGGATTTTCATTCCCGAGCTTCCCCGATTCGAAAGGGAGAAGCGCCTCATCTTGCGCTATTGCGGCTACATCGATCCCGAGAATATAAATCACTACATCGCTCTGGGGGGTTATGAGGGCCTCGCCAAGGCTTTGAAGATGAAGCCGGAGGAGATCAT
>CAYRBX010000015.1:1783-12984 GCA_964422695.1 uncultured Dehalococcoidia bacterium | reverse complement strand
GCTTGAGAGGGCGGGGATCAGGGGGGTTGTGGTCTTGGGAGAGGTCGGGGAATCCGTATGCGGAATTCCCGTGGGATTGAACAGGTGCGGGCTCGTGCTCCTCGGGGGCTTGAATCCCGTAGCCTGCGTCGAGGAGGAGGGGATTGAGACGGAGCTCTTCCCCATGAGCGCGCTCCTCGATTACGAGAGCCTTACGAGCTTCTGGGAGCTTGCGGGGGAGAGGAGGGGCTGATCACTCCCACTCTATGGTGGCGGGAGGCTTTGTGGAGATATCGTAAACCACGCGATTGACCTCCGGAACTTCGTTCACTATCCGCGTCGAGATCCTCGCAAGAACATCGTAAGGGAGGCGCGCCCAGTCCGCCGTCATCGCATCCTCGCTCACCACGGCGCGAATGGCGATCACGTACTTGTAAGTTCGCTGATCCCCCATCACCCCGACGCTCCGGAGGGGGATGAGGATGGCGAAGCTCTGCCAGAGCTGCCTGTAGAGCTTCGCCTTCTTTATCTCGTTCATGACGATCCAATCGGCCGCCCGCAGGATCTCAAGCCTCTCCGGGGTCACCTCCCCTATGATCCTTATGGCGAGCCCCGGGCCGGGGAAGGGCTGACGCCACACCACATCCTCCGGGAGGCCCAGAGCCAACCCCACCTCCCTCACCTCATCTTTGAAGAGATTGCGCAGGGGCTCTATGAGCTTCAAATTCATCTTCTCGGGAAGGCCTCCCACATTGTGATGCGTTTTTATGCGAGCGGCCCTTCCGGTGGGGGTGGCGGCGCTCTCCACGACATCCGGATACAGAGTTCCCTGAGCGAGGAATTGCACATCTCCGAGCTTCATGGCCTCCTCTTCGAAAACCCTTATGAACTCCTCTCCTATAACCCTCCTCTTCTCCTCCGGATCCACCACCCCCCGCAATCTCTCCAAGAACCTATTGCTCGCATCCACATAGATCACATTTATCCCGAGCTTCTCCCGGAAGGTGCGAAGGAGCCTCTCCGCCTCCTCCTTCCTCAAAAGGCCGGTGTTGACGAAAATGCAATAGAGCCTTTCTCCGATGGCTTTGTGCACGAGAACCGCCGTCACCGTGGAATCCACACCTCCGGAGAGAGCGCAGATGACCTTTCCCTTATCTCCGACTTGCTCTTTTATGCTCTCGATCGCCTCTTTGATGAAGTTCTGAGTCGTCCACCCTCCCTTACATCCGCAGATGTTGTAGAGGAAGTTCCTGAGGAGATCCTTTCCGTGGGGGGTATGGGAGACCTCGGGATGGAATTGAAGGCCTATGAATTTATCCCGATAGCTTATCGCCGCATAAGGGGAGTTTTCGGTGTAGGCTAAGGACGAGAAGCCCGGCGGAAGCTCCACGACCTGATCTCCGTGGCTCATCCAAACCGGCATCGTCTCGGGGAGCCCCTCGAAGAGGGGGGAGCCGCAATCGGTTCGGTGCAAGATCGCAAGGCCGTACTCGTGCTTCTCGGCGGGAGCCACCTTCCCCCCGAACTGATGAACGAGGAGCTGCATTCCGTAGCATATGCCCAGAACCGGTATGTTGCCCTCAAATACGTAATCGGGGGCGAGAGGAGCTCCGGGAGCATAGACGCTTGCGGGCCCTCCGGAGAGGATGAAGCCCTTGGGGTTGAGGTGCGCGATCTGCTCCCACTTCGCGTCCGGAGGGACCACCTCGCAGTAAACCCGGCATTCCCGCACCCTCCGGGCGATAAGCCAGCTGTACTGAGAGCCGAAATCGAAGATGATGATCGCCTCTCTCTCCTTTATCTCCTCCACCCCCTGCCCCTTCGAATTGGTTTTAGAGTAATATACTTTCGGCGCGAGGAGATGTCCAGAGGAGGGATCTCGGAGGAGCTCCGAAGGGCAGCCGAGATCATCCGGAGGGGAGGAGTTGTGGCCTTCCCCACCGATACGGTTTACGGCCTGGGGGGAGATCCCTGGAGGGAGGAGGTCGTAAGGCGCATATACGAGATAAAATCGAGAAAGCCCTCCGCCCCCCTCCCCGTGCTCGTGAAGGATGTAAGGCAGCTTATGGAGCTTGTAAGGGAGATAAGCCCCTTAGCTTGGAAGCTCATCCGAGCCTTCCTCCCCGGACCTCTCACATTGGTCCTTCCCCGAGCGCCTCACATCCCCGATTTCCTGACCGGCGGGAGGGATCTCATCGGCGTTCGCATTCCGAATCACCCCGTGCCCCTCGCTTTGATGGAGCTTTCCGGAAGGCCTCTTGTGGGAACGAGCGCCAACATCTCCGGAGGGCCCTCTCTTTCTGATTTCGAGGATGTGAGGAGGGAGCTTGAGGGGAAGGTGGATCTCATAATTCCGGGGGAGTGTCCGGGGAAAACCCCCTCTACCGTGGTGGAGGTGAGAGGAGATGAGCTCATCGTGCTGCGGCGCGGGATGATCGAGGAGGAGGAGATCCGGAGGGTTGCGGGGAGATGAAGGGGAGGATCGTCATAGGGAGCGATCACGCCGGCTTCTTCCTCAAGGAGAGTTTGAAGCGATTTCTGGCCGAGAGGGGCTTTGAGGTGGAGGATGTGGGCGCATTCTCCTCCGATCCCGTGGATTATCCGGATATCTGCGAGAGCGCCGTGCGGAAGTACGAAGAGGGGGGGTATGATTTCGGAATACTCATCTGCGGAACGGGGGTCGGCATGAGCGTTGCGGCCAATAAGTTCCGGGGGATAAGAGCCGCTCTGTGCGCCGATCCCCTCACCGCGAGGCTTTCAAGGCAGCACAACGACGCCAACTTCCTGTGCCTCGGGGCCAGGATCATCGGAGAGGAGCTCGCCAAGGAGATCGCGCGCGTGTTCTTGGAAACCCCCTTTGAGGGGGGAAGGCATATCCCCCGATTGGAGAAGATAAAAGCCCTGGAGGAGAGGTGAGAGGAGGGTGGATCTCGGAGCTTCTCGGCGCGATCGAGGAAGAGCTCCGAAGGGCCGTCTCCTTCCTTCCCCCCTTCCTCTCCGAAATGGCCTCCTATCACCTTGAGGGGGGAGGGAAGAGGCTTCGACCTCTCCTCTGCCTGCTCTCCTGCGAGGGGGTAGGGGGGAGCTGGCGGAGGGCGCTTCCGGCCGCGGCGGCCGTGGAGCTCGTTCACAATTTCTCCTTGGTGCACGACGACATTCAAGATCGAAGCCCGAAGCGCAGGGGAAAGCCTGCGGTGTGGGCGATCTGGGGGGCCGAGCAGGGAATAAATTGCGGAGATGCCCTCCTCTCCTTGGCGTTTCTCGTGCTATCCAAGGGGGCGAGGGAGCGCGATCTCCCCTCCCATTTCGCCGCGAGGGCCTCCGAGAAGCTCGCGTCGGCGGTGATCTCCCTCTGCCGGGGGCAAGCTCTCGACATCTCGTTTGAAGGGAGGGCGGAGGTCTCGGAGGAGGAGTACCGCGAGATGGCGGAGCTCAAGACATCCTCGCTCTTCGCGTGCGCTCTGGAGCTCGGAGCGCTCGCCGGAGGAGAGGAGAGGGAGGAGGTGCTTGGAGGATTGAGGGATTTCGGCACCCTCTTCGGCCTTGCCTTTCAGATCTTCGATGATCTCGAAGGGGTGTGGGGGGAGGAGGATCTGAAGCGCAAGAAGAAGACGCTTCCCGTAATTTACGGCCTCGGAAGCCCTCTCGGCGGGGAGATAAGAGGGATCCTCATGAGGGAGGGGGAGTTATCTCAAAATGAAGTGGGGCGCCTTCGCGAGCTCCTTGACGCCTCGGGGGCGAGTGAGTATACAAGGAAGGTGGCCGAAGGGCTTCTGGAGGAAGCCCAGCGGAAGCTCCGAAATCTTCCTTTCTCCGCCGGAGCCAAGGAGAAGCTTCGGGAGGTGCTTTGCATGTGGAGGGGAAGGGCCTGAAGCTCGCCTTCACCGGAAAGGGAGGCGTGGGGAAGACCACCCTCGCGAGCCTCTTCTCCCGCCTCCTCGCCGAGAGGGGGAGGAGGGTGATAGCGATCGACGCCAATCCTGATGCCAACTTGGGCGTGACCTTGGGCTTTTCCCCTTTGGAGCTTCGGAAGATCCGGCCCATAAGCGAGCTCAAAGAGCTCATCGCCGAGCGCACCGGCGTCGGCTTCGGGGTCTTCAAGCTCAACCCCAAGGTGGACGATATTCCCGATAAATACTGCCTCAGGAAGGGGAATTTGAGCCTTCTCGTCATGGGAACCGTGAGGGAGGCCGGAACTCGCTGCCTCTGTCCCGAAAACGCCTTCATTCGAAATCTCATCTCCCATCTCATCTTGCGCCGCGAGGAGGCGATCGTCATGGATATGGATGCGGGAGTGGAGCACTTGGGGCGGGGGACGGCCTCCGGAGTTGATGCTTTCATGATCGTGGTGGAGCCGGGAAGGAAGAGCGTTGAGACGGCGAGGGCCATAAGAGCTCTCGTTCCGAAGCTCGGAGTGAGGAGGACCTTCTTCATCCTCAACAAGATAACCTCCCCGGAGGAGGAGAGCGTTCTGCGAGAGCTCCTCCCCTCCGAGGAGGTGCTCGGAGCCGTGAGATTCCATCCGGAGATAAGAGAAGCGGATTTTAAGGGTTTGAGTCCTTTTGAAGCGGCGCCGGGGGCGGTGGAGGAGGTGGGGAGGATGGTGGAGAAGCTTGAGAGGGAGCTCCGAGATGAGGAGGAAGAAGACATTTCGGGATGTCGAGATAAAGGGCAAGAAGGTGCTTTTGAGAGTGGATTTCAACGTCCCTCTTGATGCCGGGGGGAGGATAACCGATGACACGAGGATCAGAGCTTCGCTCCCCACGATAAACGCGCTCCTGGAGCGGGGGGCCAGAGCGATCATCATCTGCTCGCATCTGGGGCGCCCCAAAGGGCGGGTGGTCGAGGAGCTCCGCTTGGAGCCGGTGGCAAGGAGGCTTTCGGAGCTTCTGGGAAGAGAGGTGCATTACATCCGGCAGATCGTGGGCCCCGAGGTGGAGAAGCTCGTGAACGAGGTGGAGGAGGGAGGCATTGTGCTTTTGGAGAACCTGCGCTTCCATCCCGGCGAGGAGGCCAACGATCCCGAGTTCGCCCGGCAGCTCGCCGGGCTTGCGGACATCTTCGTGAACGACGCCTTCGGAGTGGCTCACAGAGCTCACGCCTCCACCGTGGGGGTCGCGCGCTTCCTCCCCGCCGTCGCCGGATGCCTTCTGGAGAAGGAGATAAGGTACCTCTCCGAAGCTCTGGAGAGGCCGGAGAGGCCCTTCGCCGCCCTCGTGGGAGGGGCGAAGATAGACGACAAGATAGGGCTTCTTGAGAGGATCTTGGAGAAGGTGGATTTCCTGCTCCTCGGAGGAGGGCTCGCCTCCACCTTCCTCAAAGCGAAGGGAATAGATGTGGGAAGGAGCTTGGTGGGGGCGGATGAGAAATTGCCTCTGGCCGAGGCCATAATGGCCAAAGCTTGCGCCTCCGAGGTGAAGCTCTTCCTCCCCGAAGATGTGGTGGCGGCGGAGAGGTTCGAGCCCGACGCTCCCGCGAAGGTGCTCCCCGCCGATGAGATCCCTCCCGGCTGGTACATCATGGACATAGGCCCCCGATCCATAGAGCGCTTCAAGGAGATCTTAGCTAAATGCAAGACCGTGGTGTGGAACGGCCCCATGGGCGTTTTCGAGATAGAGCGGTTCAGGAGGGGAACGGAGGAGATAGCGAGGTTTCTCGCCGAGCTCGGGATAACGGTGATCGTCGGAGGGGGATCGACGGCCGAGGCGATCAATGAGCTCGGGCTTGCGGAGAAGCTCGCTCACGTCTCCACGGGGGGAGGAGCATCCCTCCGCATGCTCGAGGGGAAGGAGCTTCCCGCCATCGAAGCCCTTATGGACGAAAGATGAGAGGCATCCCGCAGGGCAAATTGCGAGAGATAGTGAGGGAGGGGAGGGGGAAGATCATCTTCCTCGTTCTGGACGGCCTCGGAGGGATTCCCCATCCCGATTTCGGAAAAACCGAACTTGAAGCCGCACATACTCCCAATCTCGATGAGCTCGGCTCCAGATCGAGCTGCGGGCTTGTGGATCCGGTGGCGCCCGGAATCACTCCCGGAAGCGCTCCCGGCCATCTGAGCCTCTTCGGCTACGATCCCCTTCAATACGAGCTTGGGAGAGGGGTTCTCGAGGCCTTGGGAGTGGATTTCGGGCTCCGGGAGGGGGATGTGGCGGCGAGAGGGAATTTCTGCACCGTCGATGAAGAGGGGAAGGTGATCGATCGGCGGGCGGGGAGGATAAGCACCGAGCTCTGCGCCGCTCTGTGCCGGGATCTGGAGGAGAGGATAAAGCTTGAGGGGGCGGAGATCTTCGTACGTCCTGTGAGGGAACACCGCTTCTGCCTCATACTTCGAGGGGAGGATCTCTCCGAGAGGATCGCCGACACCGACCCTCAGGTGACGGGCCTCCCTCCGAAGGAGCCGAAAGCCCTCTCCCCCGAGGCCGGGAGGACGGCGAAGCTCATCTCCAAGTTCGTGAAGGCGGCCGCCGAGATCCTCAAGGGGAGGCGCCCGGCCAACATGATCCTCCTTCGGGGCTTCTCGAAGCTCCCCAAGATCCCTTCCATGCGGGAGCTATACGGCCTCAGGGCGGCGGCCATCGCCGTTTATCCCATGTACAGAGGGCTTGCGAGGCTTCTGGGAATGGAGGTGCTCGAGGTGGAAGGAGGGGATCTTGAGGGGGAGATCGGGGCTTTGAGGAGGAATTTCGCGAATTTCGATTTCTTCTACCTTCATGTGAAGGAGACGGATATGGCGGGAGAGGATGGGGATTTCGAGCGGAAGGTGAGGATCATCGAGGAGGTGGATAAGTTCATTCCGCAGATCTTGGAGCTTGAGCCCGATGTGCTCGTGGTGACGGGAGATCACTCAACCCCATCGATTTTGAGAAGCCACAGCTGGCATCCCGTCCCCACCATCTTCTTCTCCCGCTACGCGCTCCCAGAGGGGAAGCCCTTCAAGTTCTGCGAGCGATCTTGCGCTCGGGGGACTTTGGGGAGGATTCCGGCCACCTCCCTCATGCCCCTCGCCCTCGCCTGCACCCTCCGCCTCGCCAAGTACGGAGCGTAGAGAGCGTGAGGCTTAAGGCGAAGGTTCCCGCATCGACGGCGAATCTGGGGCCCGGCTTTGATATCTTCGGCCTCGCTCTCGATATCTACAATCTCTTCGAGGTCGAGGAAGCTTCCAAGCTTGAAATTCGAATCGAGGGAGAGGGGAGGGGCGAGCTTGAAGATCCCCAGAGGAACTTAGTCCTTGCGGGAATCCGAAGGATCTTCGAGAGGGCGGGGCGAGAGCTTCCTCCCCTGAGGCTTTCCTGCAGGAATGAAATTCCGCTTCGAAGGGGGCTCGGGAGCAGCGCCTCGGCGGCGGTCGGAGGGGTGATGCTGGGGAACAAGCTCTGCGGGGAGCTCTTCTCCGAAGAGGAGCTCCTCGAGATCGCCGCGGAGATGGAGGGGCATCCCGATAATGTGGCCGCCGCGCTCTTCGGAGGGCTGCAGATCGCAGGAAGAGGAGAGAGGGGTTTCTTCCATCTCGACATCCCCTTCCCCTCCGAGCTTCGGGTTGTGCTCTTCATTCCGAATTTCGAGATCCCCACTCAGGAGGCGCGCCGCGCGCTTCCGGAGGAGATCTCCCTTCGGGATGCCGTCTTCAACGCCTCGAGGACCGCTCTCCTCGTGGGGGCTCTCCTCCGCAGGCGCTTCGATCTCCTGAGGGAGGCGACGAGAGATCTCCTCCATCAGCCCCACAGGGAAGGGCTCATGCCTTACATGAGGGAGCTCTTCGAGGAGGCGCTGAGAGCCGGAGCTCTCGGCGCCTTCCTCTCGGGCGCCGGCCCCTCCGTCGGGGCTTTCGCCGGGGAGGGGGAGGCTTTGGAGGTCGCGAAGGCCCTGAGGAGGAGGGCCTCGGAGCTCGAGATAGCCGGGGAGGTGAGGATCGCGCGGGCTTCTCGGGGAGCTCAGATCTTCGAAGCCCGAGCTTAGCTCAGGCCTCCTCTCGCTTCACTTCGATCGTCGGGAAGGAGATCACGATCTCGGCCTCCTCATCTCCGAGGTTTACGAGCTCATGAGGGGCTCTGGGCGGGACGATGATCGCATCGCCGGGGCTCACCTCCGCCTCCTCCCCGCTCATCCGGAAGAGGAGCTTCCCCTTGAGGATCAAGATCACCTCCTCGTGATCCGGATGGATGTGAGATGGGATCCTCTTCTTGGGCCCGAGCCTCGCGATCCCGAGAGTGGAGCTCCGCGCTCCCCGCTCCCTTCCGGCGAGAATTCGCACCCGCACCCCCTCGAACATCTCGCTCTCCGAAACCTCTCCAGCTCGAACGATCGGCATCCCCAACCTCCCGCTCTCTTCTTCCAAGATGAGCTTAAGCTTTTGACAGGGAGAGGGCAAAGGCTTAGGATGCAGATGGGATTTCGGGGGTTGGGGGATGCTCGCTAAGGTTCTCACCTGCGCGATCATGGGGCTTGAGGGCGTTCCGGTGGAGGTTGAGGTCGATATCTCTCCCGGCCTTCCCTCCTTCGCCGTGGTGGGCCTTCCCGACACGGCGGTTCAGGAAGCTCGGGAGAGGGTGAGGGCTGCGATTCGGAATTCCGGCTTCACCTTTCCCACGAGGAGGATAGTCGTGAGCCTCGCCCCGGCCGATCTGCGCAAAACCGGCCCGGCTTACGATCTCCCCATAGCTCTGGGGGTTCTTGCGGCTTCGGAGCAAATCCCCTCCATTCCTCAAGATGCGGTGTTCTTGGGGGAGCTCTCGCTGGACGGGACCTTGCGGCGCACGCGGGGGATCCTCCCCATGGTGGCTTCGGCCAAGGAGAAGGGCTTCACGAAGGTCTTCGTGCCCACCGCAAATGCGAGGGAAGCGGCTCTCGTGAGAGAGGTGAAGGTCTTCCCGATGGAGAATTTGGGGCAGCTCGCGGCTTTCCTCCGGGGAGAGATCCGAGTTCCGGAGTACGCGGGATCGGAAGCGCTCCTCGAGGACCTTCAGGAGGAATACGAGGTCGATTTCGCCGACATAAAGGGGCAGGAGCACGCCAAGAGGGCCTTGGAGATCGCCGCGGCCGGCGCTCACAACGTCCTTCTCAAAGGCCCTCCGGGCGGGGGCAAGACGCTTCTCGCGCGAGCTCTGCCCTCCATCCTCCCCCGCATGACCTTCGAGGAGATGATAGAGGTGACGAAGATCTACAGCATCTGCGATCTCCTCCCCCCGGACAAGCCCCTGATAACGAGAAGGCCCTTCAGAGCTCCTCATTACACCATATCTCAAGCGGGGCTTGTGGGGGGAGGGAGGTGGCCGAAGCCCGGGGAGGTCACCTTAAGCCACAGAGGCGTTCTCTTCCTCGACGAGCTTCCCGAATTCGGTCACGCCACTCTCGAAGTCCTCCGCCAGCCTCTCGAAGATAAGGTGGTGACCATAAGCCGGGCTCAGGGCACTCTCACTTTCCCTGCAAATTTCATGTTGGTCGCCGCTCTCAATCCGTGTCCCTGCGGGTATTACGGGGATCCGGTGAAGGAGTGCACCTGCACTCCGGCGCAAATTCTGAGGTATCAGAGGCAGATAAGCGGGCCGCTTCTTGATAGATTCGATCTCTTCGTGGAGGTTCCCCGTCTTGAATACGATAAGCTCGCCTCCGAAGCCCCCGCCGAGCCTTCGAGGGCGATTCGGGAGAGGGTTGAGAGGGCCAGAGCCATACAGAGGGAGAGGCTGAAGGGGAGGGGGAAGTCCTGCAACTCGGAGATGAGCCCGGCGGAGGTCAAGATGTTCTGCCGGGTGGAGGGCGAGGCGAGGAGCTTGCTTCGAGCCGCCGTGGAGAAGATGGGCCTCTCCGCCCGCTCCTTCCACCGCCTGCTCAAGGTCGCCCGCACCATCGCGGATCTCGAAGGGGAAGAGGAGATAAGAACAAGGCATATAGCCGAAGCCCTTCAATATCGCTTTCGGGGATGGGAGGAGTAGGGAGGGGGAGGAAGCTCGCCCGGGAGGTGAAGAGCTCTCCCGAATTCGAGAAATTCCGAAAGCTGATCTCTGAAACGGGCGTTCCCGGGCTTTTCGATTTTCACCTTCACATCTGCGGGGGGAAGGGCGGGGCGAGAGGAGATGCCTCTCCGGAGGATCTCTCCGAGCTTCCGGAAGAGCCCTTCGCTCTTGAGGACGCCGATGATTTCTACGCGGAGCTCTTCGAGGGGAGGATCGAAATCCACATATCCGTTTTCGACACCCCTCTCCTCGGCTACGATATAAGAGCGCGCAACCGAAAGCTCCTGGAGGACCTCCGCCGGGGCCGTCAATTCAAAGCCTCCTTCTGGCCCTTCGCCATCGTAACTCCGGATATGAGGAGAGGGGAGGTAGAGGAGCTTGTGGAGCTCGGCGCGAAGGGCTTCAAGATCACCCCCCGCATCGCCCCCTCCTACAGAATTCGAAGGAGGATAAAGGATGTAAGTTTGAGGGAGATGCTCTCGGAGGATTTATGTTCTGCAGCCTCCGAGCATGCCCTTCCCGTTCTCATCCACCCTCCTCTTCAGGTGGCGGAGCCCGAAGTTCCGGAAAGGCTAAAGGAAGATCTCCTCGGGATTCTGGAGAGATTCCCCAAGCTCCGCGTGATCTTGGCGCATCTCGGCTGCTCTCACACCGTTCCCAAACTTCACGACTGGGCCGATTGGATTCAAAGCCGGGGGCTTTCGGATCGCGTTTTCTTCGATGCCTCGACGATCACCTACCCCGAAACCCTGAAGGAAGCGCTCTCCCTTCCCCTCAGGATCCTCTTCGGAACCGATATCGATTTCTGCCTTGTGGAGAGAGGGCTTTATCTCGCCTTCGAGCAAAACCTCGCCCTCTCCTCCCCGCTGAGAAGGGCGAGCGTTCATCTTGTAAGCTCCAAGTTCGGAGGGAAATACAGGGAGGCGCTTCCCGAGCCTCCTCGAAAACCCCTCCTCCTCTTCCAGCTTGAGGCGATCTGCGAAGCTTACAAGCTTTTAAAACAAGATCTCGGCGCGGAGAAAGCCGGGAAGATCTTCCGTGATTTCCTCTTCGAAAGCCCCCTCTCGATCTTCCGAAATCCCCCAGGGGGATCTTCTCCTTGATAAGCGTTTTCACGGGAGGGTATATTACAATCAGCTCTCAGAGCTCCGGAGCGGGAGGTATAAAAGGAAGGAGAAGAGCTGTGGACTACGCGTTGTTAATCGGTCTGCTGAGTATTGCGGTCGCCATCTTCTTCGGCCTAAGAGGTATCCCTTCTGCTCTGCGCAGAAT
>CAYRBX010000015.1:0-1683 GCA_964422695.1 uncultured Dehalococcoidia bacterium | reverse complement strand
GAGAGGACAAGGAGGATAAATGATATCGTTGATCTCGTAACAAGGCTGGATGAGAGATTACGTCATCGGCCTCAAGAGACAACGGCGGAGCTGAGTCTCAAAAATATAGGAAAGGTCTGGGTTTCTGCTCAACCTACAGAGGAACACACCTACTATAACATCAAAACGGAGAAACGGATTTTAAAGGGCGGCTTCATATCGAAAAAGAGAAAAGAGACCTCCCTGCACAGGAAAGAGGAAGAGCTTTTCGGTCGCGAAGTTGTGATAGTGGATTGCACCCCTACGGAGATAATTTTGCGCGTTCCATCCACCGATCCGAAAACCTGCGTGGACTACATCGCCTTCTTTCTGAAGTGGCTGGATTCGGAATACTGGGAATCCCTGAAAGAGCTGGAGGAATACGAGAAGATCACCTTAGAAGCATCTTAAGAAGGCAAGATTTCCAAAAGATCTCCTATGCGGCGAAGCTCAATTCCTCGGAAAGTTCAAGTAGCTTCTCAGCTTTTATGAGGGTTAAATCATTTATTCTGTTTAGGGTATCCAGTATGCACCCCATTTGCCTTAAGACATTGAGGTTGTTCTCGATGATTTCTCTGCTATTTGGTTTGTTATTTGCGCTTATAAAAAAGCTTTCTAAGTTTCTCATCGCTGTTCTAAAAATCTGATACTTTTCGTCTTGAGTTAAGGTGTGAAGTATAGATGATGAGTAAGATAGCGTTCTTGCATGAAACCGATATGCGGAAATTCTTTCCCTCAGAAGCTCATCCGCGTTATGCTCTATCAAATATTCCAACGCAGATCCCATTTCATCAAGCTCCCGCAAAGGGATATCAGAAACGGCAATGGCGTAATTCATTGTAACTTCCTTTTCTTCCTTCCCTTCCACCCACTTATACGTAGCAAAGCCCGAATATACCATTAAAATAACAAAAGCGCATATAATAGCCCATTTTGTAGCCTGCTTCATACTGCCCTCCTCTTATAATAATTGAACTCATCTCAAAACTCTACCAAAGAGAAGAATGGAGTTCCGGGAATTTACGGATGCTTGAGATGATTTCAATTAGAGGGGGCACTTCATTTTATCTCATACATGTAAAGTACGCTACTAAGAGGTATGAGAATTTCCCCTTCCTTAAGCTCTGGATTTTGCCCGACTTTTGCTTTCTTCGCTCTAATGAAGAGAGGAAGAGCAGGTATTGCACCTTTGGTAAATCCGGCTACAAAGGGACTCCCTGAATATTCTATCTTATACTCTTTGCAATCAATTACTGTTTTGTCCAGGAGAACTATTCTCCACATATTTAACCTCCTTTTGCTTTTGAGATTCCTATTGAAGAAGCCAAAAAATCGAATTTTTAATCTTGCTAATTTATTGAACTCATCTCAAAACCTTCCAAGCGATCAGGAAACAAGCAAAATAGATGAAGCTCTTAAAGGTGGAGAGGAGCCTTTCATGTCTTAAAACAAGCCTCCTGAAGCTCCTTTAAGCCACCCGAAGAACCTCTCTACACTGCTGCGAGCGAATCTATAGGCAACCTTAACTAAAGCTATAAGGTCTTCCTGCTTTCGTCCCCTTCCTCCCCCTCTCGTTCTCAGGGATGTTGGCCCTTATCCCTCTTCCCCTCATGTCCTCTCTCTACTTCAACTTCAATTCTTTCATAAGAATGCTTATTACAGAGG
>CAYRBX010000014.1:0-13055 GCA_964422695.1 uncultured Dehalococcoidia bacterium | reverse complement strand
CAAGTACAACAGGCTCCTGAGAATAGAGGAGGAGCTCGGAGAATCCGCGATCTTCCCCGGAAGGGAGATCTTCCGCAGAATATGAAAGCGCTCTTTTGCGATATCTTCCTGCTCGAAATCCCGATGCCGCAGGATTTCGGGACATCGAACGCCTACCTCCTGAAAACCGAAGAGGGGCCGGTGCTCATCGACACCGGCTGGGAGACGCCCGAAGCTCTTCGAAAGCTCGAGGGGGAGCTCGGGGAAGCGCATACAAGCCTTTCCGAAATACGCCGGATCCTCATAACTCACGCTCATATCGATCACTTCGGCCTTGCGGCGAGGATAAAGGAGAGGTCGAATGCTTCCGTCGCCCTTCATCGCGCGGATGCGGAGATCCTGAGGCCTCGTTACGAGGAGATCGGGAGGTTCCTCCTCGAGGTCGGAGAGTGGCTTCGAATTCACGGCGTGCCGGAGGAGGAGCTCCCCGCGCTCCGGCGCTCTCTCATCGGGTTGTGGAGATTGAAGCACATCGCCCGGCCCGATGAGCTCCTGGAGGGAGGGGAGAGATTGGATCTCGGGGATATCGAACTTGAGGTGATCTGGACTCCGGGGCACACCCCCGGCCACATCTGCTTTTACGAGCCGCGAAGGAAGATCCTCTTCTCCGGAGATCACGTGCTTCCCATCACCACTCCTCATGTGGGCCTCCCCCCTCGCTTCCGGGAGAACCCCCTTGCGAATTTCCTCTCCTCTCTCAGAAAGCTTCGGGATCTCGATGTCGAGCGGGTGCTCCCGGGACACGAGCATCCCTTCGAGGATCTTCGGGGGAGGATAGAGGAGCTGCTCGCGCATCACGAGGAGCGCACAAGGCATATTATGGAGGCGGTGGAGGAGCGCCCCCTCTCGGCTTATGAGATCGCCTCGAAGATCCCCTGGATGGGAGCTCCTTGGGAGAAGCTCACGCCTCTGGATCGCCGCCTGAGCGTGGCCGAAACGCTTTCCCATCTTGAGATGCTCGCCGAGGAGGGGAAGGTGGAGAGGATCGAGAAGGAGGGAAGGATATTCTTCAAAAGGGGAGGGCGAAGATGAAGGCGGTTGTGGGCCTCAACGGGTTCGGAAGGACGGGAAGGCAGGCTCTTCGCGCCATCTTGGAGAGGCACAAGGAGCTCAGAGTGGGGCTTATAAACGCGCGCTCCCCCCTTCATGTGTACGCCCACCTCTTCAAATACGACAGCACCTACGGCCGCTACCCGGGGAAGGTGGGGTGGAGGAGAGATGAAGGGGGGAGGGAGTACTTGGTGATAGACGAGGTGGAGATCCCCGTAACTCATGAAAGCGAGCCCTCGAGGATCCCCTGGAGGGAGTACGGGGTGGATATCGTTCTGGAGACGACGGGAGCTTTCACGAAAGCGGCCAAAGCCTCGGGGCATCTTGAGGGCGGAGCCAAGAAGGTCATAATCTCGGCTCCCGCCGAGGGGGAGGATATCACCATCGTTTTGGGAGTGAACGAGCACCTCTACGATCCCTCCCGCCATCACATCATCTCCAACGCCTCCTGCACCACCAATTGCCTCGCTCCGGTGGTCAAAGTGCTTCACGAGAATTTCGGAATAAGGAAGGGCTTCATGAGCACCGTTCACGCTTACACCAACGATCAGGTCGTTTTGGATCGAGCTCACAGAGATCTCCGACGCGCTCGCGCCGCCGCCCTGAGCATCATCCCGACGACCACCGGAGCCGCAAGAGCTATAGGTAAGGTGATCCCCGAGCTTGAGGGAAAGCTCCACGGGATGGCCTACCGCGTTCCGGTTCACGATGTCTCGGTGATAGATCTCGTGGCGGAGCTCGAAAGGGAGGTCACGGCGGAGGAGGTGAACGAGGCCTTCAGGCGCGCCGCGAGCGGACCTCTTCGCGGGATTCTGGAGTTCTGCGAGGAGGAGCTTGTGAGCATCGATTTCGTGGGGAGCTCCGCGAGCGCCGTGGTGGACGGCCCCAGCACCATGGTTCTGGGGGGGAATATGGTGAAGGTGGTCGCTTGGTACGACAACGAGTGGGGCTACAGCTGCAGGCTCGCGGATCTCGCCGCCCTCATCGCCTCGAAGCTCTGAACTTCAAGAGGAGCTTGAGGCCTGAGCTCTCCTGAGGAGCTCGTTCAGCTTCCTCTGAAGGCGGGATTTGCGGCGGGCCACATTATTGGCGTGGAAGATCCCCCTCTCTTCGGCTTTGTCCAAATACCTTATCGCCTCCGCGACGGCCTCCTTGGCCTTCTCCACATCTCCCATCTCGAGGAACTTCAGGGCCTTCTTCTCCAAGGTCTTGGTCTTGCTCTTGAAGGCCCTGTTGAATTCGCGCTGCTTTTGAGATCTCTTCATTCGCTTCTTGGCCGATTTCAGATGGGGCATGGCTCCCGACCTCCTCGCTCCTCCTTCCTCCTCAGTATAATAATCTCCTGTTGAAGAGGGGAGATGGAAGGGGAGCTTCTGAGATCCTGGGAGGAGCTTGCGGGGATACTTCCCGATACGGCTCGATTCAATGAGAAGGGGCATCTTGTGATCGGAGGCTGCGATGTCGCGGATCTCGCCGCCCGCTTCGGAACCCCTCTTTACATCTTCGATGAGGAGACCATAAGGAATCGGTGCCGGGAGTTCCGGCGCGAGTTCTCCTCCCGCTACGATTCCCTTCTCATCATCTACGCCGCGAAGGCCTTCCTCTGCCGGGCGCTTGCGAGGATCATCCGCGAGGAGGGCTTGGGGCTCGATGTGGTCTCATGGGGGGAGATGGCCGCGGCCCTCTCCTCCTCCTTCCCTCCCCGCCTCATCTACTTTCACGGCAACAACAAATCCCCCGAGGAATTAGAGCTTGCTCTGGAGCAGGGGGTGGGGAGGATCGTCGTCGACAACCTCTTCGAGCTTGAGATCCTCGAGCGAATCGCGAGGAGCAAGGGGAAGGTTCAGGAGATCTTGCTTCGCCTCAATCCCGGCATCGATCCCCACACCCATCGCTATATAGCGACGGGAGCTGCGGACTCCAAATTCGGCCTGCCCATCGCGGGAGGGCAGGCGGAGGAGGCGGTGAGATCCGCCCTCTCATCTCCGAATCTCGAGCTCTTGGGCTTTCACGTTCACATCGGCTCTCAGATAAAGGACACCCGCCCCTTCGCCGAGGCGGCGAGGATCCTCATCGAATTCTGCGCCCGGATGAGAGAGAAATACGGCTTCCTTCCAGAAGAGCTTGATCTCGGAGGGGGCTTTGCGATCCCGTACACGAGAGGGGAGGAAGTCCCCTCGATCGGAGATTACGCCCGGGCCATAACTTCGGCTCTTCGCGAGAGCTTGGAGCGATTCGACCTTCCGGCCCCCCGCCTCGTCTTGGAGCCGGGAAGGGCGATCGTGGGGAGGGCGGGGATCGCCCTCTACCGCGTGGGCGCTCTGAAGGAGATACCGGGGGTGCGAAGCTACATATTCGTGGACGGAGGGATGGGGGATAACATAAGGCCGGCGCTCTACCAAGCGCGCTATGAGGCGATTCCCGCCGACAAGCTCTTCGAACCTCCGAAGGGGAAGAAGACGGTGGCGGGGAGGTACTGCGAGAGCGGGGATATCCTCGTCCGCGATGCCGAGCTTCCGGATCTTGCGCCCGGAGATCTCATCGCCGTTCCCGTCGCGGGGGCTTACTGCATTCCGATGAGCAGCAATTACAATCACAATCCCCGCCCCGCGATCGTCATGACCTCGGGCGGAAGGGCTTTCCTCATCCGCCGCCGGGAGAGCGCGGAGGATCTCCTCAAGCTCGATCTCCTGCCGGAGGAGGCGTAGGGCATGTGGGATGTGGTGGGGCATGAGAGGGCGCTCGACTTCCTGAGGCGCTCGATCGAGGGGAACGCGCTTCCTCACTCCCTCCTCTTCGTGGGGCCGCGTCATGTGGGGAAGACCACTCTCGCCCTGAATCTCGCTCAAGCTCTCAACTGCCCCAATCCCGATGCCCCCTGCGGGGCATGTTCCGCCTGCAATCGCATAAAGAAGGGCGTCTTCCCCGATGTGAGGCTCGTGGAGCCCCGGAATCGCGAGATCTCCATCGAGCAAATTCGGGAGATTCAGCGCGAGGCCGGGCTCAAGCCCTTCGAGGGGAGGTTTCGCGTGTTCATCATCTCCGAGGCCGAAAGCTTAAGTCCCGAGGCGGCGAACTCGCTCCTCAAGATCTTGGAGGAGCCCCCTCCTCAGGTCGTGTTCGTGCTGCTTGCCGAATCCGAGGAGAACCTCCTCCCCACCGTGCTCTCCCGATGCCAGAAGTTCGACCTCCTCCCCCTCCCCCTGAACGAAGTGGAGGAGGCGCTCGTGAGGAGATGGGAGGCCCCGCCGCAGAAAGCCTCCCTGCTTGCGCGCTTATCCCGGGGGAGGATCGGGTGGGCCGTCTCCGCCCTTCAGGATGAGGAGATCTTGAGGAGGAGGGAGAGGGAGGTCGGGAGGATCTTGGAGGTGATGAGAGGCGGGTTTTGGGATCGCTTCGATTACGCTTCGGATCTCTCGAATTTGTTCTCCAAGGAGAGGGAAGGCGCTTTGGAGATCTTGGAGCTCTGGGAGGTCTTGTGGGAGGATCTCCTCCGGATTAAGGGAGGGTGCCCGCAGCACATCATCAACATCGATCTTGAGGAGGAGCTTGCGAGAGAGGCGTCCCGCCTCTCCCTTCCGGAGATAGCCGGATTTATCGAGGCTCTGAATGAAGCCTACAAAGCCCTCCTTCAGAACGCGAATCCGCGCTTGGTTTTCGAGAACCTGATGCTTCGAATTCCGGAGGCGAGAGGGAGATGCCGCTCGCGGTAGGAGTGCGATTCAAGAGGGCCGGACGCATTTACCTCTACGATCCTGCGGGCTTGGATCTCAAAGTCGGCGATTGGATCGTGGCCGAAGCTCCTTACGGGCTGGCTCTGGGGTGGGTGGTTCTGGGGCCGAGGGAGATTCCGGAGGGGGAGCTTGCGGAGCCCCTGAAGCCTGTTTTGAGAAGGGCGAAGAAGGAGGATTTCGAAGCTCAGGAGAGGCTGAGGGAGCGGGGGAAGGAGGCGGTGCGAAGATGCCGGGAGGTCGCGAGGAAGCTCAATCTGCCGGCGAAGATCATCTCGGCGGATTACTCGCTCGACGGGAAGCAGGTTCTCATTTACTTCACCACAGCCGAGCGAATAGATTTCAGAGCCTTCCTGAAGGAGCTCGGGGAGTCGCTCGGAGCGCGAGCCAAGCTCATGCAGGTGGGGGCGAGAGATGCGGCCAAGCTTACGGGAGGGATCGGGAAATGCGGCATGCCCCTCTGCTGCATCACCCATCTCTGGCAATTCGAATCCATAACGGTTCAGATGGTTCGAGATCAAAACCTCCCCCTCAATCCCGAGAGGCTTTCGGGGATCTGCGGGAGGCTTCTCTGCTGCTTGGGATTCGAGCATGAATTCTATGCCGAAATTCAGAGAAGAGCTCCGAAACCCAAGGACAGGGTCCTCACCCCCCAAGGGCCGGGGGAGGTGATCGAGGTGAACTTCCTCAGGGAGACGGCGAAGGTGCTCACCGAGGAGGGGAAGATCGCCGTATTCCCCCTGGAGGAGGTGAAGCCCCTCCCCGAAGGCAAGGAGGATATAAGCTGAGGGGCGGAGGTTTCGCCCCCGCCCCTCCCCGTCCTCAGACGAGGATCATGCCCAGGAGGAACCCCAGGGCGAGGCCGATTACGAACATGGGCACGAGAACCCACTTCCTCACCATCCCGCTCACCTCCTTCTCAAAATAGAAAGCATTTCGGCCACCTCCCGGCATTCCCTGAGGAGCTCCGCGGCCTTCACCTCCTCAAGCTTTCGGGCGAGAGGGGAGGAGGAGAAATCCTCCGCCCTCTCCTCCTTGAAGACGGAGAGCACCTCGCTCGCCTCTTCTCCCCCGGATCCCTCAGCCGAAGAAGCGGGCGGGCTTTCAGGCGCTTCCTCTCGTTCTTGAGGAACTTCCTCCACACCTTCCTCCTTGAGCTGGGGAAGATCCAAGGAGAGGCTCTCATCTTGCAAGGAGGGAAGCTCGGGCTCGGAATCCCCTTCAAATTGAGGAGCTTCTCGGAGGAGCTCCGGAGGGGCTTCTCTCCCCTCGTCTTTCCTCCTTCCCCTGAAGCCGAAGAGCTTCATCTTCTCACCTCCTCAGGCGACCATTCCGAAGATCATATCCGCCACCTTGGGCACCGCGAGCAGAGCCGAGCCCGTGATGAGGAAGGTGAGGGAGAGGTACAGGGAGAGCTTCGCTCCCTCCCCTCCCTCGACGATATAAGGGGCGAGGGCGTTCGTGATGCAGAATCCCACGAGAACCGGAGGGAGGAGCTTCGCCACGAAGGGGAAATCCCCGATGTTGAAGCCGAAGCCGAACTCGGGAAGCGCGGGCGCTTGAGGTATCTCTATTTGAGCTATGAGCTCGGCGAATTTGCGCATCACCTCGACGATGAAGACCAAAAGCAGGGATAAGGCCGCGTGAAGCACCGCCATGAGGCCGGAGAATGAGGCGGCGATGTGATGGCGGCGAGCCCGAAGCCGGGAGATCCTGGAGGCGAAGAGCGAGCTTCGAAGGCCCACCTCCTCCGCCTCCCCTCCGAGCTTTATGGCGTCGCAGAACATCTTGACGCTCCTTCCCACAAGCTCGCTCTTGCTCTCCTGAACGAATTTCTCCCAGCAGAGATCGGGATTGATGCCGGAGAAGAGGCCGATGCGAAGCCTCTTCACGCTCTTCGCGAGAGAAGGTATGGATCGCAAGTTGAGCCGGGCCAAGGCCTCCTTGAGCGTGGTTCCCACCGCCGCGGCCACCCCTCCGAGGGAGCGGAGGAAGGCTCCTATCTCCTCGTCCCTCCTCCGAACTTCCCTCTCCTCGAAGAGCGCTTTGATCCCGAAGGGAAGGAGGGGCAGAGATGAGAGGAGCAGAACCGCGCCCATGTTCATCCCCCCGAGGGAGAGCACGGGAAGGAGGAAGGCCGCCGAGATCAGGGAGAGCTTCCAAGGAGGGAGGGGAAAGCCTTTTTCTCTGGAGGAGAGGAACTTCACCTCCGCGGGGGAGGATCTCCACAGGCTCCACACGCCGAAAGCCGAGGAGCTCAAAGAGAGCATCGCCAAGCTCAAAAGAAAGGATTTCCCCATATCCCATATGAGGGTTGAGATCACCCCTATGATGAAGACGAGGCTCGCCGAGATCGCCATGGCCGCGAAGGCATCGGTCCATTTCTTGAGGCTTTCGAGCTTGCGATCGTACCTGTTCTCGTACTCCACCGCGTAGATCTGCGCCTCGCGGAAGAGGAAATCCGATTCCCTCTCTCCGGATCTCATGGCATCGGAGAACCTGAAGAGGAAGTTCTTCACCTCCTCCTCCGCCTTGCTCCCCACAAGCCTGCACGCCTCCACGTAATCGTAGCCGAGCTTTTTGACCATGAAATCGATCTCCCTGAAGAAACGGGAGGCGACGGAGGGAAGGCGAGCCGCATACTCGAAGATCTTTCCTCTCGGTATATCGGCAACGGCTATGGTCGCCATGTAGGAGAGGAGGAAGAAGAGATCGAAATCCAAAAGCCTTTTCTCCTTTCCTTCAATTTTCCCCGAAATTCTCGCCGGAATTTGTTTTGTTTCGATTGCGATCATCTTGCGATCAAAATACCCCTTCTCTTCTCGCTTTGGTGAGAACCTCAAGAAATCTGTAATAATCCTTTATGCCTTTCTCCTTGTGAAGTCTTTCGAGAATTTTCGCTCTTCTCTGAAGCTCCGCATAAATCTGCCTTTTCTTCTCCGGAGGAATTCCTCGCTTTACGGCTATTTTCTGCTCCAGAAGGTAGCTGTTCATATTACCTACAAATTCAAATCTATCTTCAGAAGGTATCCAGCGGAAAACCTCAATATAAGAGAAGGAATCGCTCGCAGAATCATAGCCCACTATTTCGTTTATGCTCAAAACCCTTCTTCCTACTTTTCCGTTGGGAAGCTTAACCGCACTTTGAATTACGACCACATTGAGATTATCTATATAGGTTTTGGGAACATTTATGGGATCGCCCGTCAGGCGCTGTATGAGCTTTTCCACCGAAGCGGCATGAAAGGTGGCCATAACGGCATGCCCTGTTTGCATCGCCTGAAAGGCAATAGCGCCTTCTTTTCCTCTTATCTCTCCGATGAGAATGTAATTGGGCCTCTGTCTTAAAGCCGCTTTCAGCAAATCGAACATGCTCACTTGTGCGCCTTTCTCGCTCTGACTTGCCACTTCTCTCACCCAGTTCTTATGAGGCACCTGCAATTCGGGAGTATCTTCAATCGTGACGATTTTCGCCTCCGGAGGGATAAAAGCGGTTATGGCATTGAGAGTTGTGGTCTTTCCCGAAGCCGTTTCTCCAGAAACGAATAAATTCATTCCTTCTTCTATCACCAGAGATAAATAAGCGGCCATTTCGTAATTCATCGTTCCGAGTTCGATAAGTTCGAGAATGCTCATGGGGACTTCGCTGAATTTACGAATGGTGAAATTGCTTCCTCGCTTTGATATATCCCTTCCGTAAACGATATTTATTCGAGACCCATCGGGCAGAACGGCATCGGCGATGGGATTGTGCACGGAGAGGGGTTTTCCTATTCGCTCTGCGAGCTTGAGAACAAATTCGTCAAGCTCTTCATAAGAAGTGAAGGTGATGGCGGTTTTGAGACTTCGGAAGATCTTATGCTCGATGAAAATGGGGCCGATCCCGCTGCAACTTATATCCTCTATATACTTATCCTGAACAATAGGATCCAAGATCCCCAAGCCCACTTTATCCCTGATGATGAGATACTTTATTCCCTCAAGCTCTCGTTCGGTTACCCGAATCTTATTATTCCCGTCGTTCTTGCCGAAAGGCCATTTTTTATTCTTTTTCCCGTTGGTGGTGCAGATTTTATCTATACAACGCAACAAAACTTCTTTTCTCTCCTCATCGGTTTCCGCTTCGGCAAGCTCATCTATATAATCGAGAAGCCGCTCCTCTACTTTCTGCATTATGGGCTCCAAATTCAAAGTGAGAAACGGCTCTATGGAGATGTAAAAATCCCTCTCACTATCCGGATCGGGATAAATATGAACATAAATTTTATCGTTTACCGGATAAATGAGATTTCGATTTTTGAGATCGGCTAAAGAGCGAGAAAGCTCATTGTAAAATCGAGGCAATCCCGTTTTCTCCAAGGGGAGGAGATGCAGATATTCCAGAAGGTGAGGACTTCTACGCACCACCTCCTTAAAGGGAGGAGGAAGGAAGGGGTAAATGCTGCATTGCTGTACATGTTTCCAATCTATTTCTATTTGCTTTAGCTTGAAGGGGAGTTTGAGTTCGGGCAAGCCCTCCACCCCCTCTCATCAGGCTTTGGCTTTAGTTATAGGTATGATCCTCATGCCCCAGCCCGGCTCTACCTCAAAGCTCACTATATTTCCGGTATTCCTATCGGCTCCTCTTATTTTCGCTACCTCCAAGATCTTCAAAAGTTTATCTCCTACTTCTTCGATTCTGAGCCTCAAATGCGCATCGCACATGGATCTTATTCGAACGAGCATGTTCTCGCTGAAAGCATAAGAGTGAATTACACAAATAAGCGTTAATCCCTCATTGGTTAGCTCCTTGCACTCTTCGAAAAAGGTGATGGTCTCCTCAATCGGTGTGTGAGTGACGAAGGGGGTGAGGGAATCTATGATGATGAGATCTGCTCTTTTTTGCTCTCTTTTAACGGCATGAAGGAGGCGGCGGAATATCCTCTCAAGATCCGCCTTCCCCTTCATTATCTGAATAGGATAAATTCGGAAAAGATCCAAGAGCAAGAAATCCAAAATGTCCAGATTTAAGCTTTCCATCTGCCGCACAAGGCTCTTCACCGTGTTCTCCGTAGTGAAGAAAGTGACGTTAAATCCCGCATGAAGAGAGCCCCAAGACATTTGCTGAACGAGCACGGATTTCCCCGAATCGGATTGGCCTTCAACCAGAGTTAAAGATCCTTTGGGTATTCCCCCTCCTAATTTCTTATCAATTTCCGGATTTCCGGTCGAAATAACCTCTTTCATCTCCATCTCCTTCATCTCTCCACCTCCCATTTTGCCGCTATTACCGTTGCATCATCTTCTCTTCCGTATTTTTCGAGGATTTTATGAGCGAGCTCCTTAATGCTTATTCCCGGGAGGAATTCCCCTATTTTAAACCAAGAACATATGCCATCTGTTGCCATAACGAGAATATAACCGGGAGAGAAGGGATACTCGAACTTCCTCGCTCTTCTTATATCCCTCCCCACAATTCCAGGCATCGAGAGAAGGCCGTGCTCTCTCTCCCCGTAGATCTTCGCCCTTATATCTCCTATTCCGACGAATGAGAGAACCTCCTTTTGAAAATTTATGTAAGCTAAGCCCAGAGTAGCCCCTCGAAGCCTTCTCGCCTTTTCATGGCATCCTCTCACGAGATCCAGCAATTCATCTTCAGATCGGAGATGAGTTCGAGAAATGAAATCGACGACCTCTCTTGCCGCTTCATATGCTTCCAAGCCGCTGCCCAGACCATCGGCCAGAGCTATGAGAATTCCCTTCTCGAATTCGCGAAAACGCCATACATCTCCGTTTACCTTATTTCCCTCTTTCGGCCTTGTAGCTACAGCTATGATCATTGCTGTCCCATTCCCCTCAAGAATTCATCCAAGCGATCAAGAATGGGAAGGCGGAAGATGTAAGCCATCTTCCCGTTGCTCTTCTCCACATCTATTTCTCCACCCAATCTGTGAGCGGTATTTCGAGCTAAAATTAAGCGCACATTCTCGGTCTCCCAAGGACAGCTGAAAGTATATCGTTGAGAAGGAGATAAGGGGAATGTGATTTTCATAACAAGCCATTCTTTCCCCTCGATTAACCTTATATTGCTGCCGATTTCCACATATCCATTCTTATCCATTTTATCCATGATATCGGCAAATAAGCAGAGGAAAGCTTGCTGAAGCTCGCCTGTATTTAATTTCAATTTAACGGTTCCTTCAAGATTTGCCTTTACTCGATTTACATCAAAGCCGCTTATGCTGCTTATTATGCGAAGGGATTCCATAAGAAGAGCCCCAGGATCTACGAGCTCGGCTTTTGTTCGCGATATACGATGAGAGAGAAAGGGAATTAATTTGAGAAAGCGCAGGATCTGGCTCATTCTCTCATGAAGGGCTTTCAAAACCTGATTTCCCCCTTTCCCCTCCTGAGCTTTCAAATATTGAAGTATTCTCTCCAGAACCCCGCCCACTTTTGACACTACACCCGTTGCGATTATCCCTATTCCCGCATATCTCTCAACTTCGGGAAGAGCTCCTCTTCTCTCCATATCGGCGATCTTTTTCTCCTTCTCTTTTATTTGTTCCCTGTAATTCATAGCATAATTGACCATGAGCTCGAGAAGGGGATTCGAAGCCCATTGCATCGCCTCCATCGCCTCCTCCGGAGACATTCCCGAACAAATTCGATTCAGAGCTTCTGTATGAATTGCCGTGATCTCATCAGGCCCTATTCCTTGCATCAGCAATTCTCGAGCCATTTTCGATAACTCCAAAAGTATCTCCTCTCCATGCGTCAGAAGATATTCCTGTAAGAGCTGCTCGTATTTCTCCTGAAGCTCAGAAGAGCGGGAGCTCATTATGCCCACTTCCTCACGGTTACTATGGTGCCCTTCCCTTTCTCCGACCAGATTTCGAATTCATCCATAAGGCGTTTTGTTCCCGGAAGTCCCACTCCTAAAGCTCCGCTGGTCGAATATCCATCGGTTAGAGCGAGCTCTATATTCTCTATTCCCGGACCGTGATCAATAGCCACCACTTCTATTCCCTTCTTCTCCCCGTGAATTTTCTTTATTTGAACGACACCGGTGCCGGCATAAAGCAGGATATTTCGGGCAAGCTCCGAAATCGCCGTGGCTATGCGAACCTGATCTACTTTTTTCATGCCCAGCTCTTCCGCCATCTTCTTTCCCTTAAGGCGGGCTATCACCACATCCTGCTCCTCTTTTATCGGGATTTCCACGAACTCATCTCCCATTCCCTCTTCCCCCGCCCATTATTTGGAAGATCGGGAGCTCGGGAGCATTTGCCTAAGCAAAGCCAATCCCCTCTCGAGATTTAAAGCCGTGTAAATATTTTTGAGATCGAGACCGAGTTCAACTATGGTCATCGCTATCTCCGGTCTTATTCCTACAAGCACCACCTTTGCTCCCATAAAGGAAGCCATATGGCCGAGTTCTACAATAACGCGGGTGATAAAGCTATCGACCACATCAATAGCCGAGATGTCAACAATAACCCCCTTTGCTCCCGTTTTCTCAAGTTTCTCAAGGATTTGTTGCTGAAAGCAAGCCGCAAGCTTATCGTGAAGGGGAATTTGTATCGAAGCGAAGAGAACATCTTCTATTTTGAGCACCGCGATCGCTCCCTCTTCCCTCATCCTCTCCCTCCTATCTCTACTCCTATTCTTCTAAGACTGTAACAAAGAGCATCCTCCACATCTCTTTTGACCACAAGAGAGGAAGCATCAAATCCCAAACGCACAATCGCCTGAGCGATTTCCGGCTTTATCCCCGTTATCACACATTCCGCTCCCATAAGCTCCGCCGCTTTAACGGTTTTGAGTATGTAATTTACGACTTCGGAATCCATCGTCGCCACCCCTGTGATATCAAGAATAACCACATGAGCATCGGTTTCGACTATGCGTTCAAGAAGGGTTTCCATCATTCGCTGAGCTCTGTAGCTATCCACCACTCCTATTACGGGAAGCATAATTATGCCCTCCCATATTTTAACTACGGGAGTGGAGAGCTCTTCCTGACTTGCCTTGAGCTTCTCTATTGTCTCCCTCAGCTTTTCCTCAAGCTTCTTGCGTTCGGTGATATCTCTAATGATCACAACTTGTCCTATAACTTCTCCTTCATGCCTGATAATCGAAGCGGAGTAGGAAACGGGGAATTCATTTCCCTCCCTATCGATCATAACGGCTTCTTTATCTACAGCGCCTTTACCCTTTTCAAATCCCTTTTTCGTTCTCTCGATGATCTTATCT
>CAYRBX010000013.1:0-13451 GCA_964422695.1 uncultured Dehalococcoidia bacterium | reverse complement strand
CTACTCGCATTCGGCGTCCCAATCCCAAGACCAATCGCCGGCGGCGGAGTTGTAATCAACGTGAAAGATGGCGCCGCAAGTCCGGCACCAATCATCATCCCACCAGCGCTCATCCCATGAGGTCCATGTCTCGGGCTCGCACCACCCGATTCCTCCGGCGATCCAGAACTCCCCCACGAGGTAATAACTTCCTCCCGCGTGATATATGCTGAGCGAGAGATCTCCTCTGGCATCCACCACGCAGAGCACCTCTCCGTAAGCATAGCCGGCGATCTCCCCTCCGTAAGCCGCATCTCCGACTTCGGTGGCGAAGTACCAGAGGGCGATTCTCGCCCCCACATTCGCCTTGAGAGTGCAGCCCTGATCGATGAGCGGGAAGTCCCCGTAAACCCTGAGGTAAGCGCCGGTCAGAGTCCCCGCGGCACCGGTCTCCCCGAGATTGTCCAGAAGATCTCCATACCCGAGAGATCTCAGCACCACGCTCTCCGGATTTATGATCCCGAGGAGAATGGCTCCTCCCGCGGTTCCGGTGCCGTAAGGAGATATGTACTCCGCATCGGCCAGAGCTCCGAGGTACATGATGAACTCCCCATCCTCCTCCCCCACTCCCAGAGCCGCTCCCACATTGTAGAAGTAAACACAATCAACTCGGAGATCGTGAAGCGTGATCCCTCCCTCCACCTTGGGGCCGCTTGTATTGATGCTCACGGCGAAATCCGCCTCGAGATCCCTGCCGAACAGGGAGCTCTTAATCCCCTCCCCGATGAGGTTGTAATCTCCGTCTCTTGTGATCTCGAAAGTGAGGCGCTCGGCTTCGACCAGAGCTTGCACCATCTCCGAGGTCTTTATCTCGAAATTGAGGGTGATGCGCAAAGCTTCGATCTCCCAATCCACGATCTCCCCGCCGCTGTAAACAGGTTCGAACGCGACGGTGCCCCGCATCTTCTCGAGCTTCACGCCCCAATCCTCAAGAAGGCCTTCCGTTCCTCCTCCGGAGGGATCTTCGGGGATTTCCTCCTCCTCAAGCTCATCGATCACCTCCGTCGCCTCGGTGTAATCGCGATTCTCGAACTTCTCCCAGAGATCTCCGAGGAAATCGACATAATCCTCATCCATCTCGGGGAATCGCGCCCTCCACTGCTCCACCTGCCCTCTTATATCCTCGAAGTTCTCGGGGAGGGTTTCGAAAGAGGCTTGAGCCAGAGCTCGGAGGACTCCGATTCCGGAGGAGAGGCCCAAGAAGAGGTTGGTCGAGACCTCATCATCCGCCTCTATGACCACGCCCTGATCCATTTCGATCACGGAGGCATAAGGAGGAATCTCATCATGCCTGAAGCCGACGAAGATCCCCCTCTCCTCCGACTGGCCGCAGGCGGCATACAGGAGATCGAAGCTCCAGGTGATGTCGGTGATAGCGGTCCAAGCGCGCTCGACCCGGGGCACGGCCGAAAATCCCACGTAATCATCCCAGCCGAGGACGTAAAGAAGAGGAGGCTCATCCGCTCCTTCGGCCAAGATCGTTCCGAAGTAAGGAACGATGAGGCTCCCCCTGAGCTCCACAAATCCGTAATCCTCGCAGCACTCCGGCGGCTCCTCCAGAGTGGCGTCGGGATCCCATCCGGGAGCTTCGGGTGAGGAGGGATCCCAAGCGCTCAATCTCGCCTCCTCCAAGAGGAACGGGAAGCCGTCGAAGCCGTAGTAAACCCCATCGTAAATGAGATCAAAGGCGTAGAAGGTTCCGTCGGGAGCGAAGCTCGTCTCCAGAGGCACGGACGCGGTTCCCGCGCCCTCCGGAGGGGAGAGATGAGGTATATCGACCGTTCCGAGAATCCAGAGGGCTCTCGTCCACTCGGGCTCTCCGGGGGGAGGAAGCGAGGGATCCGGACGGAACTCGACGGCCTCGGGGTGAATATCTATCCGCCAGAAGGCGGGAACGAGAGGATCCGCATCGCTTCTCACCATCCCTCCCTCGGCGCAGGCCGTATTGGGATCAAGCTTCATCTTTATAAGAGGAATCACCATATCGGCGGGGAAGGGGAGGATGAGCTCTCCGGCCACATCCGAATCGAAGATGTAGTTGTCGCAGAAGGAGAGGCGGAAGGAGGTCATATGAGTCTCATAGCCGTAGAGGCTTGTGGGAACGTCGGATCCCAGGGGGATTTCGGCCTCGATGATATCCGAAACTCCTCCTCTCCTCACGTAGAGATCGGCTCTCACTTCGGGGAAGGCGACCGGAGCGCCGGTTCCGCAATTAAGCCAAGCGAAGCTCGCCGACTCTCCGGGCTCCGTCACCCTGTTGAGGCCGGGCTGAATCCTCGGGTCGATCTCGCAATCCGCCCAAGCGTCCTTTTGAGGAAGATCGGAGGTCTGAACGGGAGCGATGTAAACATCGTATTCGGTGTCGTAAAGCTTGAATCCCCCGCCTCCCCACTCGATAACGGAGCTCGTGTGAACCCGACCCAAGATGCTTCCGCCCTTTCCGATCTTGGGGTTTTTGGCGAAGGCGCCGGCGAACTTGCCCGTGGGCATCGCGAAGAAGTCGGTCGTCTGGTAGTAATCGAACTCAAGGCTCGCCTTCTTGAGCTCTCCTCCCACGATCTTCGATTCCTTTATCTTGATCTCGGCTCCCTGCGCCGTGATGTGGAAGCCGAAGGGGAAGGCGGTCGTGTAATTTATGAGATCCGCGGTCATGAAATCGCCCCAGAGCCCCTCCTTCCGGATCACAACCGGCCCCTTGGATTGATAGACGACCTTGAGATAACCGTCGTTGGAAGCTTGAATCGGAGCGATGCAGGCGGGCCCCGTCAATCTATCTTCGTATTGCGTGCACGCGTCGTCGAAGCTTATCTCCTCCTGCGTGAAGAGAACGGGAGCTCTGGGGACGACGCGGAGGGGCAGGGGATCGAGCTCGAAGTAGAAGGAGGGGACGGGCGCGGCGCAGCTCTGATCGGGAAGGGCGGTCACATCAAGCTCGGTTTCGAAGGAGAGATCGCTGTGAATTCGAACATCGTGAAGCTCAAGAGGCTCCTGAGGCGCTCCTCCGCTCCAAGCCGTGATTCCCGAAGGCAGGAAGAGGTTGATCTCGCCCCAGCCCCTCTCCTCATCCACCGAAAGCTGAGCGATCTCGTAATGAAATCCGCCGGGCCAATCCACCTCTATGGGCGAGGGGAGGATCGCCGAAGCCTCTCCGCTCAAAACGGTTCCGTCTTCTTCGGCCGCCACATCGTGAAACTCGACCTCGCAAGTTGTGATCGGAACGGCCCCTCCTCCGAGCTCCAAAATCCCCTCTCCGCTCATGGAATCGAGAGTGGAGCCCACCTCATAGCTTTCGACCGTCACCCTGAACTCCTCCCCTCCCTGCGTTCCGAAGACGAGAACTTCGGGGAGGAAGGTGTAACGCACCACAAGCTCCGGCCTCGGGCCTCTCGCCTCTCTCGAGTTGAATACCCTCGTAAACGAAGCTCCGGCCGCCGCTCCCGCGATCTCAAGGCCGTAATTGGGCAGAATCCCCGCAAGCCATTTCCCCACAAGCTCGGTGACATCCCAAGTGTACCAGCCGATCGAAGTCCCCACTTTCGCTTGAGCGAAGAGCTCGCCGGTTGAGGGGGCGGTCTGCCAGGTGACCTCATCTTCCTCCCATTCGGAGGTGACGTTGTAAACCCCGACGTCCACCGTCGCGGCGCCTGTGGCCTGAGAGAGGTAGAGGCGAAGCTGAGCTTCGACGAGCACGGCCCCTTCCGGAATCGCTGAGAGATCGAATCGGAGGAGCGATCGCTGCGCGGAGGGCGGGATCTTGCCGTACCCCACTCCTATCGCATACCCCTTTCCGAAATTCGCGGTGGGATACGAGGAGTCCAAAAGCGCATCCGCGGAGGCTTCGATCACGAGCTCCTCGATCTCTCCCACGGCGAATTGAGAGGAGCTTGCGGAGCCCGCCGCGAGAGCTTCGGGAGCGGAGCTCGTCGAAATCGAAGGCCCGGGAATCGAAGGAGAGGAGCTTGCGGGGCTCCAAGGCTCGCTTGCTCCTATGATCTCTCCGGTGTTGGGATGCAGGGCCAGAACCACATACCAGTACTCATCGTGCCTTGCGCTCCTGTCGAGATAATGATCGCAGGTGAGAGGCGGGGTGAGCTGCACGTAGCCTTCGCTCTCCTTGAGGCTTCGGAAGACGACGTACCAGGGGCGCAGGATTTCGAGAAGATGAGGATCCGCCTCAAGCGTCCACTTGAGCTCGGTTCCCGTTCCGGGAATGAACTTGGAGCTCGGATCCCATTTGATCTCGTTCAGGGGGCGGGTGCAGCAGGCAAGAGGCGGGGAGACCTTGTAGAGCTTGGGCGCGGATGAGATCTCGAGTTCCGGCCCGAAGGGGCCGGCCTTGCGGTAGGCGACCACCCTGTAAGAGTAAATGAAGCTCGGATCCACTTCCTCATCCTTGAAGGAGCGGGCATCGGGCCCCAAGATGGATTCATCTGCGATGAGCTCCTCGGAGCCCGCGGGATAGATCTTGCGGTAGATCCTGAAGCCCGAAAGCCCGGGAGCCGGAGCCGCCTTCCAAGAGATCTCGGCCGTCCAGCCGTAAGCTCCTCCCTCGAGCGTCTTTATATCTTCGATGATCGGAGGGGGAAGGGGCGCTTCCGGAGGCCCGACGACCACCTCCACGGGATCGGAGAGGTCGCTGCAATTCCCGTGCTCATCCACGGCGGCGAAGCGCCATACCGCCTTCACGGGGAACGGAGGCTTTATGAGATCTTCGGGATCGATGTCGAAGCACAAAGCGCTCGGCTTCTCCTCTCCGAGGAACAAAAGCGGGCTTCCGTCGACGGAGCAGAAGATGAGAATTCGAACCGTATCGGGATCCACGCAAATGCGAATTCCCGTTCTCTCCACATCAACCGCCGGCTTTCCGGGCGGGGTGCGATCATGCAGGACGGCGCCCGCCAAGCTTGAAGGAGCGCTCATATTTCCGGCCTGATCTTCGGCTCTGACGGTGTACCAGTAGGGCTTTTCGTAAGCCGCCGTGGTATCGGTCCAGGAATTCGTCGATACCACGGCCACCTCATTCCAGCAGGGGCGAGAAGCGCAATCCGCAAGCCCCGGCCATCCCGCATCGGGAGCGGCGCTGCGGAAGATATGGTAGATGACGCTCCCTCCTTCCGGATCCTGATCCTCAACCGGATCCCAAGTGAGCTTTATTACTCCGGCCGAGTGATCGGGAACGGCTTGGAGATTTGCGGGCGGAGGGGGAGGAATGGTGTCGGGAGGAACGGCTCTTATGGGAGCGCTCATCGGGCCCTCATGGCCCAGGAGATCTCGAGGGGCGATCCTGTAATAATAAGTCTTCCCGCATTCAAGCTCCGGATCCGCATCCACGAAGAAGAAGCCCACAAGCTCGTAATCCGCTCCTTCCGGAATCCCCTCGGGAACGCAAGCGGGCATGGGGAGGACGGGGATCTCATTTATCTGCTCGTACGGCCCCCAGTAACTCTCGGCTCGAAAGACATCATATCCCGCGATCCAGCAATCGGGCTCCGAGGCGGGAAGATCCCATCGCAGGAACACCCTTCTGTGAGCTCGACGGTTCTTCTGAGATTTAGCCCAATCGAAGGAGAGCTCAGGCCTCGTATCCAGAACGGCCGCGAGCTCAAGGCCGGTGGGAGGCGAGAGAGGGGTCGCTCCGGTGTACTCGATGGTGACCTCCCCCACATCCTCCTCCGCCCCTCCCGGAAGGACGGCCTTCACCCTGTAGGTGTAGGTCTCGCCCAAAACCACATTCTCATCGAGGTACCCCGTTCCCCTCACGAGGGCGAGGCGATAGTTGAGGTCGGAGAGCCTCGCTTCCAGAAACGGCCTTTGATCCAAAGCATCGTGAAGATCGGCGACGCTCTCTATCTCCACTCCCAAGGAGGCGAAGAAGCTCTTAAGCTCATCAAAGCTCTCCCCCAGAATTCCCAAAGCTTCGGCTTCATCCGTTATCCTGCGAACTTCGGCGATCAGCGTGCCATCTCTGAAGACTTTGTAGAACTGAGGCTGAGAGCAGGGACATCCGCCTCCCCTGGGGAACCAGCGCAGGAGAACTCCCTCGGGTCCCGCGGCCCAAGCGAGCATGGACTCCTCGGGAGCCGGACAGGTGCAAGGCTTCTTAAGGGAGTTGTTGTCCTCATCGAGCTCGGATATCGCATCGTGAACATCGGCCGAAACTTCAACTTCGATCTCCTGACATGCCGGCCATTCGTAACATTCAAACCATCCCTCATAGACCTCGCCCGGATCGAGGGGAACGACGACCTCATCTTCGCATACTTCGGATCCGTTCACGTAAAGGGCGGTCTTGTGGCCCGCGGGAGCTCGATCGCTTCCTATATTGGCCACCACATATCCGAGCTTCCTATTCGTTCTGTCGCAGATGATCTGAGAGATCACGAGATCCGGAGCCGGAGCGGCGACGGCGCTCTCCGTCAATCCGAAGTTCGCTCCGGCGAGAACCACATCGTAAATATCAACCTTCCCATCGTTGTTCGCATCGGCTCTGGGATCGATCTCGAAGGGGCGTTTCCACAAGCTCTTCCTTATGAGGAGGAGATCAGAGCGATTCACAATTCCATTTCCATCCGCATCGCCGCCCCGGAAGAGCACCGGAGGAAGGCGGAGGAGCTGACCGGGAATGACCTCAACGGGTATGCGAACGGGAAGGTAGCCCGGCTTCCTCACGACGAGAGTGGGAGGAACGGGAGGAGCGCCGGGGATCTCAAGCCTCGGAGGGATATCTCCAAACCTCACCCTCCATCGAGGATCTATCTCAACAGGCCTTTTGTAATCAAGCTCCCCGTCTCCGTCGATATCAAATCCTATCTCCCCCTCAACCCCCTCCTGAAGGGGACGGCCTTGAGGGTAGATCTTCCCGAAAGCCCTTCCTCCCGAAGATCCCACATAAATGTAATTCTCCTTCACTTCGGTATCCCGTCCCGCGGGACCCGAAATCGTGAGGGAGACCGTGTAAAGCCCGGGATCGCGATAAATATGAACGGGATTTCGCTCGGTGCTCGTCGTTCCATCGCCGAAATCCCAAAGCCACTCCTCTACCTCGCCCGAAGAGAGATCCGAAAACCGAACTTCAAGAGGAGCAACCCCCAAGGTCGCATCCGCCTCAAAATCGGCCTCCGGAGGGCGCGCCCTCCCGGCCGCGAGAGCCGCTTGGGGGAGCATGAGCGAGAGAAGGAGAGGGAAGAGGATCATCCGCGCGAGAGCCCCGGCTCCTCTCACTTCCTTCCTCCCTATTCTTGAAATTCGATAAAAACAAAAGCGGGCACTTTTAAGTATAAGGATTTCGAGGTCGGATGGGAAGTTTTCGGAAATTTTTAATCAATTTTTTATCGCCTTCAATCGGCCTTATGACTTGAAGCTTAGGGGATTTTCTGTAAAATATATTATTGGTCTTAAGATCTCCTGCCGAACCGGGAGCGGGCGGAAAGGGCGGCGGTTGTCTGAGCCCTCTTTTTCTGCCCTTTTTCCTTTCAAGAAGCCGGATTTCGCACTTTTAAAGTAAGGGGGTGGAGATGGATGGTGGTTTTGGTTGTGAGCGAAGGGAATGGATCTATGGATTTGTATTCTCAGGAGCTTGCGGCGAGGCTTGATGTTCCCAAATTGCGCACCGATATTTATCAGAAGAACTGCGAGCTCTTCAATATCCCTCTCTTCTCCAAGAGAGCTCTTCAAGTCGTATTTGAAGATCTGAAATTCGTGCGAGATCTCAACCGCCTCGGCTGCCCGATTCACTTCCCCAATCATCACTTCGGACGTTACGGCCTTTTCCTCAAAGTTCCCTTTATCATCACGGTGCACGATCTTATAAGGTATTTCGATCTCAAGGGAATGGATACTTTAATTCACCGTCCGAATTTGAGAGATAAAATCTACCTCTCTCTCGATTATCTTGGGATAAAGCGAGCAAGAAGAATCATAGCGGTATCGCACACCACAAAGCGGGATCTTGTAAAGTACTTGGGAATTCCGGAGGAGAAGATCAAAGTGATATATGAGGGAATTGATCTCAAGACCTTCCGTCCGGTGAGGGAGAGAGTTCTCCCCTTCCCCTACATCCTCTATGTCGGCTCCGAACATCCGAGGAAGAACCTGAAAGCTCTGCTCGAGGCCTTCGCTCTGCTCAAGAGGAGAGACGGCTTTGAGGATCTGAAGCTCGTGAAGGTGGGAGCGGCGGGGGGAAACGAGAGGGATTTCCGAAGCGATACGAAGGCGATCATAAAGGAGCTCGGATTGGAGAGCGAGGTCTTCTTCACCGAGCGCGTTCCCGTCGAGAAGCTCGTGCGATTTTACTCAAACGCCCTCTGCCTCGTCCTCCCCTCCCTGTATGAGGGGTTCGGCTTTCCGGCTCTCGAGGCCATGGCCTGCGGATGTCCGGTGATCGTCTCGAATAGAGGCTCCCTTCCCGAGATAGCCGGAGACGCCGCCCTTGTGGTGAACCCCCAAGATCCGGAGGAGATCGCCCGAGCCATCCTCAAGATCGCCGAAGATGAGGAGCTGAGGAGGGAGCTCTCGGAGAGGGGATTGAGGAGGGCTTCGCTCTTCACTTGGGATCAAGCCGCGGCCGAGACCGCCAAGGTGTACCGGGAGGTGGAGAGGGAGGTCCGGGCCTTGGGGCTCGGGCAGCGCTCCCGGCTCCAAGCCGAATTGCGCGGAACTCCGGAAATAGGGTAGAATTAACCACGCCGGGCGAGCTCTTTTGAGCTTCCGGAAGGAGGGAGATGATGGAAGCGGTGAAGATGGATGACATTCGCAACGTGGCCTTGATCTCCCACAGCGGAGCCGGAAAGAGCACTTTGTGCGAGGGATTGCTCTTCAAAGCCGGCGCGATCTCCCGGCGGGGGAATGCGGAAGAGGGGAATTTGACTTCGGATTTCGAGCCCGAGGAGATAAAGCGCCGGATGAGCATAAATCTCTCCCTTCTTCCCCTCACTTGGAAGGGAAAGAAGATAAATCTCATAGATACTCCGGGGTACTTTGATTTTGCCGGAGAGGTGCTCTCGGCGCTGAGAGTGGTCGAGGGCGCTGTGGTGGTCGTTTGCGCGGCTTACGGAGTTGAAGTGGGAACGGAGCATGTGTGGAAATACGCCGATGATGAGAAGCTTCCCCGCATCATCTTCGTGAATCGCATAGATCGCGAGAACGCCAATTTCTTCGAAGTCCTCCGGCAGCTCGAGGAGACCTTCGGGAAGGGCTGCATACCCATACAGATTCCGGTCGGAATGCAGGCGGATTTCAGGGGAACCGCGGGGCTTCTCTCCGGATTTTTCGGCGAAATCCCCCTCGAGGAGCTCCCCTCGGATCTGAAGGAGGAGGCGGAGAAGTACAGGGAGAGGCTCATCGAGGCGATCGTCGAGACCTCGGATGAGCTCATGGAGAAGTACCTTGAGGGGGAGGAGATCCCTCCCGAGGAGCTCCTGAAAGCCCTGCGGCGGGGCGTTAGGGAGAGGAAGATCTTCCCGGTGATGGTGGGCTCATCCTTTCATGAAGGCTCTCTCGCGGCGCTCCTCGAAGCCATCTGCGAGCTCCTCCCCTCGCCCAGGGAGAGGAACAGGATAAAGGGAACGGATCCTCAGACGGGAGAGGAGGTGGAGATCGAGGCCTCCGAGGAGGGGCCTCTTGTGGCCTTCCTCTTCAAGAACTTGGCCGATCCCTATGTGGGCAAGATGAGCTACATTCGCGTGTTCAGCGGCTCGCTTCAGAGCAACTCCACGGTTCTCAACGCCACCAAGGGGAAGACCGAGAGGTTCGGCCAGCTCCTCACGGTCAGGGGGAAGAACCAGCAGCCCGTCCCCCAGCTTGTGGCCGGAGATATAGGAGCGGTGACCAAGCTCGCCGAGAGCACCACAGGAGATACCTTCTCCTCTCCGGATAAGCCGATCGTCCTCAAGCCGATCGAATTTCCGACCCCTCTCTTCGCGATGGCCATCTACCCGAAGACCAAAGCCGATTTCGACAGGCTCAGCACGGCTTTGTCTCGCATTCTCGATGAGGACCCCTCCCTCAAGGTGAGAAGGGAGCCGGAGACGGGAGAGACCCTGCTCTGCGGATTCGCTCAAAGCCATCTCGAAGTGGCCGTGGAGAAGATGCAGCGCAAATTCGGCGTCAACACCGAGCTCCGTCCTCAGAAGATCCCCTACAAGGAGACGATAAGGGTGAGCAATGTGGCCGAGCACAAGCACAAGAAGCAAACGGGAGGAAGAGGTCAGTACGGCCACGTGTTCCTCAACTTCGAGCCCCTGCCCCGGGGGAGCGGAATTGAGTTCACCGAGCGGATCGTGGGAGGAGTCATTCCCAAGAACTTCATTCCCGCGGTCGAGAAGGGAGTGAGGGAGGCGCTGCAGGAGGGGGTTCTGGCCGGCTATCCGGCCACCGATATAAGGATCACGCTCTTCGACGGGAGCACCCACCCCGTCGATTCCTCGGATGAGTCGTTCCGAATCGCCGGCTTTCAGGCCGCGAAGAAAGGCCTGCAGCAGGGGCAGCCCTATCTCCTTGAGCCCATAATGACGATAAGGGTGAAAGTTCCCGAGCACCTCACCGGAGATGTGATAGGAGATCTCAATAGCAAGAGGGGGAGAATTCTGGGAATGCATCCCGAGGACAAGATGAACGTGATAGAAGCTCAAGTTCCTCTCGCCGAATTGAGATCTTACGCCAACGATCTCAGAGCTCTGACCGGAGGAAGGGGAAGCTTCACCATGGAGTTCAGCCATTACGAGGAGGTTCCGCCTCACATCGCTCAGCAGATAATAGAGGAGGCGAAGAGGGAGAAGGGGAGGGGATGAGGAGGGACCTCCTCGACATCTTGGCCTGCCCCATGTGCAAACATCATCCTCTGGATCTCCTCGTCTTCCGCGAGGGCGAGGAGATCGAGGAGGGGATTCTCTTCTGCCCCTCCTGCTACAGATGGTATCCCATCATCGAGGCCATCCCCCACATGCTCCCCGACGACCTCCGGGAGGAGGGGGAGGAGATCGAGTTCCTGCGCAAATACAGAGAGCTCATCCCCCCACATATCCTCCAGAGGGGAAAGCCCTTCAATATCGCCCTCTCGGCTTGAAGCTCGCGGGGGAGAGCGGGGGGCTTTTCGGGGCTCTACTTCGTCAGGGAGGGGTGGAAAGGCGTTTTCGATCGGGAGTTTCCGGATTCCTCTTCCTCTACGTTTATCTCATGCCTCAGATCTTCAAGCCTCCTGAGGAGGTTTTCCACCTGAGTGTGGCTCAAGATGAGCCATCCCCTGCGGCGCTGCCTCCTCATCCGGTGATAATCCGTCCTCCTTCCCGCCATCTCATCTTCACCCCCCTTTCCTCGTTTTTTGCTTAATGATTGGAAGAATGATCGGAAGAGCGGAAATTCACGGAGAAAGACGCCGTTCGGAAAAGCCGAGCAAGAAGAGGAGAGAGCCGACTTCCGGAGGACTTTCCATTTATTATTTTACCACGCGATCTCTCAGATTTCGAGAAGGCGGGAGAAGAAATGCCTTACGGCCCTGCGGATGTAATCCTCCTCGAGCTTCCCCAGAGGAGTGGGGGTCTCCAAGATGCGGCGGGGAATGCGAAGCCTCTCCGGGGAGAATCCCTCTCTCATCTTGAAGCTGTTCTTCCTCCTGAGGATCCTCCTTCCGAGCTCGCGGAGATCCACATCCTCAAATCCGGCCGCCCTGAGGGCTTTCAGCACCCTCTCGGGGGTGTAAATCCCCCGGGCGAAGAAGCAAACCACAAGGCTTGAGAGCACCTGCCTCCACTCCTCCTCCGCCAGGAGCTTCTCGGCCACCTCCTCGGGAGGGGGAAGGGGGGAGCCGATCATCTTCTGATCGAGGCTGTAGCCGGCTCCGTCCAGATGGGAGTGCCTCGCCCCCACGAGATGCCCTATATGAGCCGCCGGGCCGGTATGATACCCCGGCATCTCATTCCCTCCGAAGGCCAAAGCGAATTCCTCTCCTCCGTATCTTGAGCTCAGCTCCTCCACTCCCAGAGCCGCCGCTCGGTAGAAATCATTCGGCTGCAAGACCAAATTGAAGACGAATTTCCGGTAGGCGGCGTAATCTCCCCATCGAAGCTCAACTCCCGAGGTATCGTCCGGAGAGATGATCCCCCTCTCCATCGCCTCGGTGGCCCAAGCGAGCACCACCCCGCAGCTCATGGCGTCGAGCCCGAGCGCTTCGACCGTCTCCATGAGCTTGAGGAATTCCTCCACATTCCCCCCTCCGAGCATGCTGCCCAGAGCGTAAGAGGGCTCGTAATCATAGGAGACCCAAGTGGTCTTGTAGAAGAAGGGCTCTCTCTCGTAAGGCTCCTTCAGCGCCGCGAGGTGAATGCATCCCACGGGGCAGTGAGCGCAGGCGAGCCTCCGCCCCAAGAAGGCCTCGGCCAGCCTCTCTCCGGAGAAGATCTCGGCGGCATCGAAGGAGGTCTTCTTGAGATTGCAGACGGGAAGAGCTCCTATTCTGTTGAGGGGGAGGATGTTCTCCTGCGTTCCGAGATCATGATACTTCCTCATGGCGGGGGAGAGGGCTTCTCTGTATATCTCATCGTAAGCCTCGCGGTAGAGCTTGGGGGAGGAGACCGGAAGCGATCTTCGGCCCGAGATGAGAACCGCCTTCAATTTCTTGCTTCCGAAAACAGCTCCGAGCCCCAGCCTTCCGAAATGCCTGTACGTCTCGACCATGACGTTGGCGAACCTCACGAGATTCTCCCCGGCCCGCCCTATTCGCATGATGGTGCGAAGCCCCGCCCCCTGCTCCCTCTCCCTTATAAGCCTTCCCACCGTGAATGTGCTCTGCATCCCCCACAGAGCTCTTGCATCTCGGAAGAAAACCCTCTCCCCGTGGATCGCAAGGTAGAGGGGGATATCGCTCGCCCCCAAGATCACGAGAGCTCCGAAGCCCGCCATTCGCAACGCCACGGCCGACCTCCCCCCGCAGTGGCTCTCCCCCAGATTTCCGGTGAGAGGGGATTTGAAGAGCGCCACCATCTTCGAGGCGAGAGGGAAGAGGCCGTTGAGAGGGCCTACGGCGAGGATTATGGGATTCTCGGGGGAGAGGGGATCGGCGTTTGGAGGGCAGAGCTCCTCCAGAAGCCTTATACCGACCCCCACCCCTCCCAAATTCTCCTCGAAGAGCTCGGATCGATCTTCAATCCAGTATTTCCTTCTTGTGAGATCCACGAAGAGAACTCTCCCCAGAGGATCTCCCTTAAGCATAGCTCTCCTCCATCTCTATGACCTCATGAGGACAGTAGCTCACGCAGTACCCGCAGTGCACGCAGATCATGGGCTTGTTCGCCTCCTCATCCCAGAAGACGGCTCCCACCGGACAGGCCTCCCTGCACAGCCCGCACCCGATGCATTTCTCCTCCTGAAGGGTTACCCCTCCCTCCTCCCTCACCTTCAGAGCTCCCACCGGACACACC
>CAYRBX010000012.1:0-14366 GCA_964422695.1 uncultured Dehalococcoidia bacterium | reverse complement strand
GGGGCATATAATAGACAGGGCGAGAGGAGACGGAATTCTCTTCACCCTTCTGGGGCTGGGAGTGGGGATCGCGCTGGCGATGTTCGGCCTTTTCGAATTCCTCCTTCCCGGTCTGGAGAGGAGGAGGGATTGAAGGGCTTTCGCCATGCGATTGGGATGCGCGGCTAAGATCGGCATCATCATCGCAGTCCTCTTGGGCCTCCTCTCCCTGAGCTTTGTCTTCCCCATACCCCAGCCGCATATACAGCCCGCTCCCGAGCGCCTCACCGGAGAGCTCTTCGAGATCGCCGGGCAGCCCTTTCACCTCACCGGAACGCTTCTCGCCTCATGGCTCACCATAGCGGTTCTCTGCGGGATTTACTTCCTCTTCTGGAGGAAGGCCGAGCTTGCGCCGAGCGCCTTTCAGAGCGCGCTCGAGTGGCCTCTGGAGTGGCTTTACAACCTCGTGGCCGACACCGTAGGTCGGGAGAGGGCGTGGAAGATCTTCCCCGTCGTCTCCACCATCTTCCTCTACGTGATCATGAACGCTTGGCTCTCCCTGCTTCCCGGATTCGGGACTATAGGGCTCGGAGAGCGAATTCCGGCCGAGGAGGGCTTCGAGAGCGCCTTCTTCGGCCATATTCACAGAGATTGCTTTGTAGTACATGCGCCTATTCTGAGGGGGGCGAACACCGATATAAACGTGCCCCTCATGCTCGCGCTCGTCTCGGCCGTAACTTGGACTTACTGGGGATTCAAATCTCACGGCCTTCCCTATCTGGAGAAGTTCTTCAGGTTCTCCTCGCTTGCGGCCGCCTTCAAGGCGAGGGGCTTCAAGGGCAAGATCTTCGGGCTCTTCAGAGGGCTTCTGGATATCTTCGTGGGGATTTTGGAGCTTATATCCGAGATCATCCGGATCGTGTCCTTCACCTTCCGTCTCTTCGGGAACATGACGGCGGGAGAGGTGATGATCTTCATTCTGGCGTTCCTCATCCCCTGCGCGATCCCATCGGTGTTCTACGGGCTTGAGATGTTCTTCGGCTTCGTTCAGGCTCTGATCTTCGGAGGCCTCACCCTCGCCTTCATAGCGGTCGCCATACTTCCTCACAAAGGAGAATAAGACGGGAGGTGCGGTATGGAGATCGAAGTGGCGAGAGCTCTCGGCGCGGCCATAGCCATAGGGATCGGGACCTTCGGGCCCGGAATAGGAATCGGCCTTATAGGGCTGGCCGGACTCCAAGCTACGGGGCGAAATCCGGAAGCTCGCGGCGCCATCATGACGCATATGATCTTGGCCATCGCCTTCGCCGAGGCCGTCGCCATCTACGCTCTCATCATAGGGATAATGCTCATATTCGTGGGCATAAGATGATGCTTCCGGGAGGACGGGAGTGAAGGAGCTGGGGATCAATGTGCCCCATCTCATAATTCAGTTCATAAATTTCGGCGTCCTCCTCGCCCTCCTCCTCATCTTCGCCTACAGGCCTTTGAGGCGGATCTTCGAGGAGAGAGCTCGCAAGATAAGAGAGGGGTTGGAGCAGGCGGAGCTCGCTCGAAAGCGAATGGAGGAGGTGGAGGAGGAGGTGAGGAGGAGGCTTGAGGAGGCGAGGAGGCAGGGAGAGGAGATCATAGCCCGGGCGAGGGAGGCGGGAGAGAGGATAAAGGCCGAAGCTCGGGAGGAGGCGAGGAAAGAGGCGGAGATCCTCATGGAGAGAGCTCGGGAGGAGATGAGGCGAGAGCGAGCGGAGATGGTGGAGCAATTGCGGCGGGAGTTCGTGGACGCCGCCATTCTCGCCGCCCAGAAGGTGGTGAGAGAAGCTCTGGATAAGGAGAGGCACAGGAGGCTCATCGAGGAGACGCTGGAGGAGATCCCAACGCTCAGAGGTTGAAGCGAAGATGGCGGGAGGCATCGCGGCCAAGCGCCACGCTCAAGCTCTTTTCGAGATAGCCAAGGAGAGGGGGAAGGTGGAGGAGTGGAAGGAGGAGCTCGGAGGTCTTGTGGGGATCGCCGAAGATCCCGAGCTCCTCTCCGCGCTTGAAGATCCCAGAATAGATCTTGAGGAGAAGCTCCGCATAGTGAACGAGGGGGTTCGGGATCTCGATCCCCTGCTTCGAAATTTCCTCTTCCTGCTCATAGCGCGTCGCAGATTGAAGCTCCTCCCCGAGATCGCGGAGGAGTACAGGCGCTTGGCCGATGAATACTTGGGCTTCGGATACGCCGAGATCACAACGGCCGTTCCCCTCTCCGATGAGGAGAAAGAGCTCATCGCCAAGAGGTTATCCGAGATCTTCGGGAAGAAGATCATCCTCGCGACCAAAGTCGATCCCGAAATCCTGGGAGGATTTGTGGCGCGAATAGGGGATCTGGTGATCGACGGGAGCGTTAAGGGGAGATTCGAGCGGCTTCGCGAAGCCCTCCTCAAAGCCGGAACTTAGGGGGTTGAGAGCATGGTGCAGGCGCAGAATATCGTCGCCATCTTGCGAGAGCAGATCGAGAAATTCGGAACGATGGTCACCGCCGCCGATGTGGGGGTTGTGGTCGAGGCGGCGGATGGAATAGCGAGAATTCACGGGCTCGCCAAGGCGAAATACAACGAGATCCTCCAATTCCCTCATGATGTGCTGGGGCTCGCCCTCAACTTGGAGGAGGATTCGGTGGGGGCGGTGCTCTTCGGGGATTACACCAAGATCAAGGAGGGAGATGAAGTTCGCTGCACCGGCCGGGTGGTCGAGGTTCCCGTGGGAGAGGAGCTCATAGGGCGAGTGATCGATCCCCTGGGGAAGCCTTTGGACGGCAAAGGCCCCATTTCCTGCAAGAAGACGAGGCCTGTCGAGAGGGTGGCTCCCGGGGTGACGGTGAGGGAGCCGGTGAGAGTGCCTCTGGAGACCGGAATCAAAGCCATCGACAGCATGATCCCCATAGGGCGGGGACAGCGGGAGCTCATCTTGGGAGATCGATCCACCGGGAAGACGGCGATAGTTCTCGATACGATTATCAATCAGAAGGGGAAGGGGGTTATCTGCATTTACGTGGCCATAGGGCAGAAGACCTCGAGGATCGCGCAGGTCGTCTCCACACTCGAGCAGTACGGGGCGATGGAGCACACCATAGTGGTCGCCGCATCGGCTTCGGATCCCGCCGCCCTTCAGTATCTCGCTCCGTATGCCGGTTGCGCTATAGGCGAGGAGTTCATGGAGAGAGGAGGAGACGCTCTTGTGGTTTACGATGATCTCACCCGCCATGCTTGGGCTTACAGGCAGCTCTCGCTCCTCCTCCGGCGTCCGGCCGGAAGGGAAGCTTATCCCGGAGATATCTTCTACTTGCACAGCAGGCTTCTGGAGAGGGCGGTGAAGATGGCCCCCGAGTACGGAGGAGGATCTCTCACCGCCATTCCCATAATCGAAACGCAGGCATCGGATATCTCGGCTTACATTCCCACCAACGTCATCTCCATCACCGACGGCCAGATTTATCTCGAGCCGGATCTCTTCAACGCCGGAATAAGGCCGGCCATAAACGTGGGCCTCTCGGTATCTCGTGTGGGGGGAGCGGCGCAGCCCAAAGCCATGCGGCAGGTCGCCGGAAAGCTCCGCTTGGAGATGGCTCAGTACAGAGAGCTCGCGGCCTTCGCTCAATTCGGAACGGCCGATCTCGACAAAGCGACCGTGGCTCAGATCGAGAGAGGTCGGAGGCTCACCGAGATCCTCAAGCAGCCGCAATTCCAGCCTCTCCCCATGGAGAAGCAGGTGATGATCTTGTACGCTGGAGTGAACGGGTATCTCGACGATATACCCGTGGAGAAGGTGAGAAGCTTCGAGGAGGCCTTCTACAGGTTCATGGACACGCGGCATCCCGAAATAGGAGCCGCGATAGCGAGAGACAAGGAGATCACTCCCGAGACGGAGGAGAAGCTCAAAGCAGCCATCGAGGAGTTCAAACGCACCGGAAGCTTCTGATGTTCGAGGAGGGCGGTGTATGGTAAGCCTTCTCCTCTTGCGTCGCAGAATTCGAAGCATAAGGAATCTCGCGAAGATCACCCGAGCGATGGAGATGATCGCCACCGCTCGAATGCGCAGAGCTCAGGAGAGGATGCTGGCCGCAAGGCCTTACGCCGAGAAGATAAAGGAGATGATAGGAGCGCTCGCCTCAGCGATCGGGGAGCCGGCGCACCCCCTCCTCGAACGAAGGGAGGTGAGGAGAGTAGGTCTCGTCTTCATCTCCCCGGACAGGGGCTTGTGCGGAGGCCTTCACTCCAATCTCAATCGCTTCGCGGCCTCCTTCATCCTCCGACAGGAGGTTCCGGTGAGCCTCGTGGTGGTCGGGAAGAGGGGGAGGGATTTCATGATACGAACGGGACAGGATGTGAGAGCGGAGTTCACGGGATTGGGATATCGCCCCGCTCTCGCCGATACGCTCCCCATATCCAGAGTGGTGATGGAGGATTTCACAAACGGGGTTTACGATAAAGTTTACATCATCTACGCGCGATTCATCTCCCCCATGGTGCAGCGCCCTTCCGTTATGGAGCTCCTGCCCGTGCGCCCTCCCGAGCCGGAGAGGCCGCCGGCGGAGTACATCTACGAGCCCGGAATGAGAGAGGTGCTCGACGCCCTCCTCCCCAGATATGTGGAGAGGGAGATCTATTATGCGGTGCTCGAATCGGTAGCAAGCGAGCTCGCAGCTCGGATGATAGCCATGCGCAACGCCACCGAGAACGCCAATAAGCTCATCGAGGAGCTCACCCTCCTCATGAACAAGGTGAGGCAGGAGACGATAACCAAGGAGATACTGGATATCATAGGCGGTGCGGCGGCTCTGGGGGGAAGGTAGATCTCCTCTCTTCGAGATCCGAAGGGAGGAGGGGAAGGCGAAGCTCGTCGTAAGAGATGAGCTCCTCCTCATCGACATCCTCACCGCCATCCTCATCCTCATCATCACCGCCTTCCCGCAAAGCGCTCTTCGCGTAATCCTCGGCCTCCCCTTCATCCTCTTCTTCCCCGGCTACGCTCTGATCGCGGCTTTATTCCCCCGGAGAGGGGATCTCGGAGATCTTGAGAGAATAGCTCTGAGCTTCGGATTGAGCATAGCCGTGGTGCCGCTTGTGGGCCTCGTCCTCAATTACACTCCCTGGGGCATAAGGCTTTACCCCATTCTCATCTCCCTCTCATGCTTCATCTTCGCGGCATCGGGGGCGGCCCGCCTTCGCCGGAGGAGGTACCCTCCGGAAGAGCGCTTCCTCATCTCCATTCCTCTTCCCGCGAAAGCCTCTTTGGGAACGACGTTTGCGGATCGAATTCTCACCGCGATTTTGATCTGCGCCGTGGCCGGAGCCGTGGGAGCTCTCGTCTACGTGATCTCCCATCCCAAAGTGGGGGAGAGGTTCACCGAGTTCTACATCTTGGGGCCCGAGGGGCTCGCGGAAGGCTATCCCGCCGAACTTCATCTGGGGGAGAAGGGGGAGGTGATCTTGGGGATCGTAAATCACGAGCATGAGGATATGAATTACGCGATCAGGATAAGGGGGAATTTCCTCATGGAGGTTGAGGGGAAGAAGGTCGAGGAGATAGGCCCCCTGCACCTCTCTCATGAGGAGAAATGGGAGGAGAGGATTTATATTATTCCGGAGAGGGAGGGAGAAAAGCAGAAGGCCGAATTCATCCTCTGCCTCCTGAGGACTTTGGGCAGGGGGGAGGGGAAAACGGCCCTTCGGGTTGAGCCTTTGGGGGGAAAGCTCCTTGTGAGAATAGGGAATCTCGGGGAAGAGGCGGAATATCAGGTGAGGATCGAAGAGGAGAAGCGAAGTTACCAAAGCGAGATCCGGAAGATCCCGGCCGGAGGGGAGGAGGTTTTCGAAATCCCTTATGCTCGGACTTTCGGCGAGCAAAAACTCTTGATCTTTCGAGGCGGGGAGAAGATCTACGAGGGAAGGCCCGAGGATAACTTCCTGACGCTACATCTCTGGATAGATGTGCTGCCGTGAGGTATCTCGGAATAGATTTCGGGGAGAAGAGAATAGGGGTGGCGATAAGCGATCCTTCGGGGAGGATCGCCTTTCCTCTTGAAGTCATAGAGGTGAGGGAGCCTCCTTTCCGCAAGATCTGCGAGATCGCCGAAAGATACAAGGTGGGGAAGATCATCGTGGGCTTCCCGAGATCCCTAAGCGGGAAGATCGGGCCTCAGGCGAAGAAGGTCGAGGATTTCATCTCGGAGCTCTCAAAGCACTCTCCCGTTCCGGTGGAGAGATGGGATGAGCAGTTCACGAGCAGGGAGGCGGAGCGAATACTCCTCGAGATGGATATGAGCCGGAAGGAGAGGAAGATCAAGAGGAACGCCGTGGCCGCCGCCCTCATCCTCCAAAGTTATCTCGATTTCATCCGAGGGGGGATTGAGGCGGAATGAGCTTGAAGTTCGGAAAGGTGAGGAGATTCGTTCGAGCGGGAGGCTTTCGGCTGCATTTCGTCGAAGCGGGAGAGGGGCCGCCGCTCCTCCTCATCCCTCCGGCTTTCGCGACCTGGAGGTATTGGCGCCCTCTGGGGGATGATCTCGCCGAGCGATTTCACGTGCTCGCCGTAGATCTCCTCGGGGCCGGAGATTCGGAAAAGCCTTCTCGAAACTTCAAGTACACTCCTCAGGAACAAGCCGATATCCTCTTCTCCCTCCTCAAAGCCCTTGAGATCCCGCAAGCTCATGTGATCGGCGCATCTTACGGCGGATCTGTCGCCTTCGCTCTGGCCGGAAGGCATCCGGAGAGGATCGGAAAGGCGGTGGTGATCGAGGGATTTCTGAGCGTGAAGCTCGGGCTTCCCGGATGGTCCAGAGCTGAGGCTCTGGCCTTGAGAACACCTCTTCTGGGGCATCTCCTCATCCGGCTCCTGAAATCCGAAGCTTGGGGATCGCGCGCGGCTCGCTCCTCGGCGGGGGTATGGTGGGAGCAAATGGGAGAAGATGAGAGGGAGAGATGGGTTTCTTACATCCGCGAGGAGCTGAGATATGCGGATCGCATCGGATGGAGCGGCATAAGGTTGAGCCCTTTTGTTGCGGATGAGCCGGGCTTGCAGCGCGACGCCCTCAGGATCCGCTCCCCCCTGCTTTACATCTTCGGAACCTCTTCGGCTTATTTCGAATCGCTTCAGCCCACTCTCGATTTCATTCGGGTGAGAATGCCTCAAGTGTATCTTGTGAAAATTCCGGGGGGAGCACATAATCTCGTTTGGCAGAATCCCGAGAGGATAAGGGAATTGATCTTGGATTTCCTCACGGCGAGGTGAAAGGGGGAAATGCCGAAGAGAGTGGGATTGATCGGATTCCCCATAGGGCATTCGATCTCCCCCGCCTTCCAGCAGGCTGCTTTCGATCATCTCGGCCTCCCTGTGAGATATGAGCTCTGGGAGACCCTTCCCGATGATCTTCCGTCTCGACTTCGGGAAATTCGAGGTTCCGAGTGCTTGGGCGTTAACGTCACCATTCCGTACAAGGAGAGGGTTCTCGAATTTCTGGATGAGGTGGAGGAGCTCGCAAGGAGAATAGGGGCTGTGAACACCATCGTGAATCGGGAGGGGAGGCTGTGCGGCTACAACACCGATGCCAAGGGGGCTATTCTCGCCCTGAGGGAAATCGGCTTTGATCCCCGCGGGAGAACCGCTCTTATCTTGGGGGCCGGCGGGGCGGCGAGAGCCGTCGGCTTCGCCCTTCTGGATGCCGGTTTGAGGAAGCTCTTCATAGCCAATCGCACTCTGGCCCGAGCCAAATCCCTCGCCGAGCACCTGAGCCTCCTCTCCCCCTCCGTCCTCCCCATCCCCTGGGAGAAGGGGGAGATCAAGAGGGCGGTTGAAGAGTGCGATCTCCTGGTGAACTGCACCCCTGTGGGCATGAGATTCTCCCCCGAAGAGGGGAGATCGCCTCTCCCCCCTTCGCTCATCCCCGAGGGGATTCTCGTCTTCGATCTCGTCTACAATCCTCCCGAAACCCCTCTGCTGCTCTCGGCTCGGGAGAGGGGGGCGAGGATCTTGGGAGGTCTTCCCATGCTCGTCTTTCAGGGAGCCGAGGCCTTCAGATTGTGGACAGGCCTTGAGCCTCCGGTCGATGTGATGATGCGAAGCGCCAAAAGAGCTCTGGGGCTGCCCGAGAGATGAGGAAAGTCGCGATCGCAATGAGCGGCGGGGTGGACTCCTCGGTGGCGGCCGCTCTGCTCAAAGAGAGGGGATTCGATGTGATCGGCATCACCATGGTGAACGATTCGGGAACTCAGGCGGTCGAAGCGGCAAGAAACGCAGCTTTAAAACTCGGCATCCCTCATTACGTAATTGATATCAAAGAGGCTTTCTTCGAGAAGATCATAAAGCCCTTTTGTCTTGAATATATTCGGGGAAGAACCCCCAATCCCTGCACGAAATGCAACAAAATTATAAAGTTCGGCTTTCTCCTCGAGAGAGCGAGGGAATTGGGAGCGGAGCTCTTCGCCACCGGACATTACGCGAGAGTGGAATTTTGCAAGGGGAGATATCTTCTCAAAAAAGGCAAAGACCCGGATAAAGATCAATCTTACATGCTTTACCTTTTGACTCAAGAGGAGCTCTCCCGCACATTATTCCCTCTCGGAGAGCTCACAAAGGAGGAGGTGAGGAGATCGGCCGAGGAGCTGAAGCTTCCGGCGAGAGCCGAAAGTCAGGATATATGCTTCGTTCCGGATGGGGATTACGGAAGCTTTATAAAGAAGCTCTTCCCGGAAGCGGCGAGGAAGGGGCCTATTCTGAACACGAAGGGCGAGGTTATAGGAGAGCATAAGGGTTTGATCTTCTACACCGTCGGGCAGAGGAGGGGGATAGGAATTCGAGCCGGAAGGCCGCTTTACGTAGTTGATCTCGACCCCTCTCGAAACGCCATAATCGTGGGGGAGGAAGAAGAGCTTTACTCTCAGGAGTTCATCGTCGGAGAGGCGAACTTCATCCCCTTCGAGAAGCTCGAAGGAGCTCTTGAAGTCGAGGTCAAGATAAGGTACAGGCATCCCGAGATCCCCGCTCTGATCTTCCCTCTTGAGGGAGGCGAGATTCTGGTGAAGCTCTCCCGACCGGAGAGAGCCGTAACTCCGGGACAAGCAGCCGTTTTCTACAGGGGAGATATCGTGATCGGCGGAGGCACGATCATCAAGGCGAAAAGGCAAATCGGCACATGGCCTAAAGCTTCGATGGCGGAGAGAGGGAACGGAGGGCTCTTATGAGGAGGATTTTCGCCTTTTTCATTTGCCTTATGCTCGGCGGGGCGCTTTGGATATGGGGAGGTTCGGGCGCAGCCGCGGGAGAGGAGCCTTCGGTTATCTTGGGAGAGGAGGAGGTTGTTTTCGACTGGAGTTCGGATAAGTGCGCGAAGATAGATATCCCGGATACTCCGGCGAGAGCTTTTGTAGATGGCATGGGAAAAGTTCAGCTTATCGCCTCCCATTATAAAAACTGGAGGCTGGTGGGAGACTCTCTTGATAATCTCTCTCGTGATTGCGAACCCGTTCTTGAATCCCACAGGAATGGAGATCCATCTAAATTCGATGATAGGGAGTGGATACATTCCCTCTTTTATGACGATAAAGGCACAGAGGATCCGAACGATGATGTAATTTATGCTCTCATTCATAATGAGTATCACGGTAGCGAACATGGCTATAAGGGAACCGACTGGACTAAATCTTGGTATAATGCGATCACATTTGCCGCCTCAGAAGATATGGGGAAGACCTATTCTCACCCTCAACCTCCTCAGCATCTTGTAGCTTGTTCTCCTTTCAAATATTACTGTCATGATGGTCCTTATGGCATTTTCAATCCGAGCAATATTATTTACAACCCCCGTGACGGCTATTATTACTGCCTTGTTCATCTTGAAAGACCCGATTCGGACTGGGGAGGAGTGGGGATAATGAGGACAAGGGATTTAAGCGACCCCACAAGCTGGAGAGGATGGGATGGAGAGGGATTTAATGTCAAATTTGTAAACCCTTACACATATGAATTCACCGATACAGATACCCCGGCTGAGCACCTCCTCGCTCGAATTTCTTATCACAATATAGGCAAGATGTGTGATAGCATTACCTACAATACTTACTTCGGCAAATTCCTCCTGATAGGGGCGAGACCGAACGGAGATCCGCCGGGATTTTATTATGCGCTCTCCGACGACCTTATTCACTGGACGAAAAGCGAGCTTCTCTGGGATTGCGAAACTTGGTGGGAGGATGATCCGGGGGCGGATAAATGCGGATACCCCTCCTTAATTGATCCTGATAGCCCATCTATAGGGGAAAGCCTCGGAGATCCCGCCGGGGGAAGGAACTTCGCTTACTCCGATCAGGAAGCCTTTCTCTATTACACGGTATGGCATGATAGCACAAGCACCGAAAATTATCTTTATGATCGTGATCTTGTAAGGCGCAGAATTACCTTTAAAAAGCACCTTATGATGGGCATAGATGCATATCCCAATCCCACCGATACAAATCATGAAATACAATTTTTCTGCACTGTAGCGGGAGGCAAGCCTCCTTATTCCTTTTCTTGGGATTTCAACTCCGACGGGATTGTGGATAGCACGGAGCAAAATCCCACCTTTAAGTATGATTCCGATGGATTTTATACCGTGAAGTGTACGGTTACGGATTCTGAGGGGAATACGAAGACGGAAAGCATGAGCATTTTTGTGAATCCTCCCCTCTCGATTGAACTTGAAGTTAACCCCAATCCAACCGAGGCGGGATGCGAAACTTCGGTAATCGCCCGAGCGAGCGGAGGCATTCCCTATGACGGCTCTACTCCTCGTTTATCCCCTTACAAGTATTCATGGAAGGTAGGGGAATGGACGATCTCGCAGTGGAGTGAAATTAGCGTCGGCTTTGAAGAGCCCGGCACTTATACTGTATCCTGCACCATAACGGATAGGAAGGGAAGCAAGGCAACGGGAGAGGTTGAGATTGAAGTCAGGCCTCCCTTATCCATCGTTAACCTTACGGCTTCTCCTAATCCCGCCGAGGTAGGAGAGGAAATCACCTTCTCCTTTGAAGTGAGCGGTGGAGCTCCTCCTTTCATTTACTGCTGGCAGTTCGGAGACGGAGCCGCCTTCCGGAGCGAAGAGGTTGAATTTCCCGCTCATGTTTATACAAGCCCCGGAGAATATGCGGTTAAGCTTATAGTTGAAAGTTCTTGCAATCAGGATATCAAGACCTTAACCGTTAATATCAAGCCCATTTGCGGGGATGTTAACTTGGATAATGAGGTGAATTGCGAGGATCTTGCTCTTATAGCTCGATCTTTTAACACCTCTCCCCCCTTAAACCCCTCCGCCGATCTCAACGAAGATGGCATAGTGGATATCTTGGATCTCGTGAGCGGAGGGAAGAACTTCGGAAGGGCCTTTCATCCCGACTGAAAAACACAAGCTTAAAGCTCGGTTTCCGACTAATCTCTCAGGAAATTCTGGAGTTCTTGAAGGAGCTTGTGCTGCTCCTCTTCGGTTATGGCTTCTCTTCTTTCAACTTTGTTTATGATCCTGTCGACTTCGGGGTTCGATTTTCGGAATTCGACGAGCTTCTCGTTACGCCTTCCGATTTCCTCTTCAAGCTCCGAGAGATCGAGGGAGAGATCGAATTTGCGATCAAGAAGGGAGAGAACCGCATAAGCGGCTTCGAGATCCTCGAAGGGCGCAAGGTAAAAGGGCACTTGAGGCCAGAAGGAGATCCCCGGCATCTCCCTCATCCGGGCGACCCAGATGAGGTAGCTGCTTATAGCGGGAGGCCCCTCGTACTCCATGGGCTCGGCCCCCAGCTCCAGAAGCGATTCCCTGAGATCGGGACGATTTATCACGAAGAGAAGCCTTCTCGGCTCGGTGTGAGCGATGAAAGCGGCGGTTCCGCTCACCGTGCAGACCTCAGCCGCGCCATAAGATGCGGCGAAATCCAAGATCTTATTGAGGAACTCGTACCACCTCCCCTCGGGCTCCACGCTCTTGAAGAGGAGGAGCTTGCGGGAGATCCAGAATTTGCTCAGAGGCTCTCGGATCACATCGCTCCTATAAGCCGCCCCTCCGAAGGAGAGGAAATCCGCAAGATCGAGCTCTCCGAGCTCTTCGGCGCCGAGCTTCTCCCTCAGGAAATCCAAAACCACGACCCCCACCCTTCCCATATCCCTTCCCTCCCATCCCACGATGAGCGAGAGGGCTTCAGCCATGCTTCTCCTCTCCTCCTTTCTTCCCGAAGAGCTCATCTATATGCTCTCTGATCCACTTCACATCCTCTTCGGTTATGGCCTCTCGCTTCGCTCGAGTTCTGAGCCTTCTCTCATACTTCTCCCTGAAATCTCGAGGAAGCCTCCTGTAGAGATCTTCGATCAGCCTCTCGATATGAGATTCCATCTCATCCAGACCCTCGGGCTTGAGCTCCAAGTTCAGAATGTAAGCGAAAGCTTCGAAAACCGATCTCGAAGCTTTGGGGTAGGGGAAGGGAGCTTGGGAGAGCCAATCCGGAATTTCCCCCATAAGGCAAATCCCCTCAAACCCCCTCTTCTTGGCCACGGCCAGAAGGAGGCCGTTCAAGCCCACGATCATCCCCTCCCTCATTCCTCCTTCGATCTCGCTTATGAAAGCCGAATTGGGCAGCTTCCTCACCTCTTCCTTGAGATGCGGATGGGTCACGACGGCGCACACTCTGGGCTTTTGGAGATGATGGGAGAAGGTGACGCAAGCGCCGGAGGTGTAAACTCTGCGGCAGCCGAACCTCTCGGCCACGTCGAGAACCAAATTGGCCATCCGATAAGCTCTCTCCCCGCTCGCATACATGGTCTCGGTTCCGGGCTGCTGATCTCCCGTGAAGATGATGAGATCTCCCTGAGGGAGATGCTTGAAGTAGAATTTGCTTCTCGGGAAATCAAGAGCTTCCAAAAACCCTCCTCTTATGAATACCTTTCTGGGGAAGAAGAAATGCCAGGGCTCTATTTCGGCGAACTCCTCGGCCCCAAGAGCTCTTCTCAAAAGATCCACGGCGATGATCCCGATATTCCCTATTCCCGGCCAGCAGGCGATGAGCACCGGATTTTGAAGTTCCGGCTCCTTGAAAAACGCGACTCCCATTTATCCTCCCTCCTCCTTATAGAGTAAAATAATCTGCTTGCCGATGGAATTGATGAGAGAATGAGGAAGTTGAGATTCCTCACCGCCGGAGAATCTCACGGAAAAGGGCTTTTGGTGATAATCGAGGGAATTCCCGCCGGCCTTCCGGTGAGCGAGGAGTACATAACACGAGAGCTTCGAAGGAGACAGCAGGGGTACGGGAGGGGGCCGAGAACGGAGAGCATAGAGGAGGATGAAGCCGAGATCCTCTCGGGAGTGAGGTTCGGCCTCACCATGGGAAGCCCAATCTCGATCTTCATACGAAATCGAGATTGGGAGAACTGGAGGGATGTGATGAGCTTGGAGCCTCCCGAGATCCCCCCTCCTCCGGTGACCCGCCCGCGTCCGGGCCATGCGGATCTTGCGGGAGCTTTGAAATTCGGATTCGAGGATCTCCGTCCCGTGAGGGAGAGGGGGAGCGCTCGCGAGACGGCCGCGAGGGTGGCGGCCGGAGCTCTGGCCAAAAGGCTTCTTGAGGAATTCCGGATAAGGATAAGAAGTCATACCCTCTGCATCGGAGGGTACTGGGCGAAAGCGACGGAGCCCATCGACTGGGAGGAGGTGGAGCGCTCTCCGGTGCGCTGCGCCGACCCGCGGGCCGAGAAGCTCATGATGCTCGCGGTGGATGAGGCGAGGGAGAGAGGGGATACGGTGGGAGGAGTGGTGGAGGTGAGAGCCGAGGGCGTTCCGCCGGGGCTGGGAAGCTACGCGCAGTGGGATCTCAGGCTGGACGCGCGAATCGCCCGGGCTATGATGAGCATAAATTCGGTGAAGGGTGTCGAAATAGGATCGGGCTTCGCTCTCGCCGGCCGCTTCGGCTCTGAGGTTTGCGATGAGATCAAATTGCGTGAGGGGAGGATCACAAGGGCGTCAAATCATGCGGGAGGGATCGAGGGGGGTGTGAGCAACGGAGAGCCCGTAGTGGTGAGATTGGCCGCGAAGCCCATCCCCACCCTCCGCCGTCCCGTGAGCTCCGTCGACCTTCGAACTTCGGAGGAGGTGGAAGCGCAATATGAGAGAAGCGATATCTGTCGAATTCCATCCATCGGGGTGATCGCCGAGGCCATGCTCGCTCTCGTTCTGGCCGACGCCTTCTTGGAGAAATTCGGGGGCGATTCCCTCGAGGAGGTGAAGAGGAATTACCGAGAATATCTGAAGCAAATCGGCGCTTTATGGAGGCCTCCGATCAGGCTTTGATCTTCTTTCGCTTCATATGTTCGAGGAAGAAGGAGAAGCTTGT
>CAYRBX010000011.1:0-14405 GCA_964422695.1 uncultured Dehalococcoidia bacterium | reverse complement strand
GGTGGGGATAGTGGATGAGAAGGGGGAGTTCATCCCCACCCCTCACACCTTCGCCCTCCTCGCCCTCTACATGCTGGAAATCCGGGGGGAGAGGGGGGCTCTCGTCAAGACGCTGACCTCCGGAAGCATGCCCGAGAAGCTGGGGGAGATCTACGGAGTTCCGGTCTTCGAAACACCGGTGGGCTTCAAATACGTGGGCCCCATCATGCTGCGGGAGAACGCTCTCATCGGAGGGGAGGAGAGCGGGGGGTACGGGATAAGAGGGCATATTCCCGAAAGAGATGGGATCTTATGCGGCCTCCTCTTCTTGGATCTCATGAGGAGAACCGGAAAGAGAGCTTCGGAGCTCATCTCCCTCCTCTTCTCCAAAGTGGGACCTCATTACTACGATCGGATCGACCTCCACATGACGCCGGAGAGGAGAAAGGAGCTTGAGGGGAAGATCAGGAGGCTTGAGCTTCAGGAGCTCTGCGGGCTTAAGGTGAGATCCGCGGACGATCTGGACGGCAGGAGGTTCAAATTCGAAGACGGAAGCTGGCTTCTCCTGCGCTTCTCCGGAACCGAGCCCCTTCTTCGAATTTACGCCGAAGCTTCCTCCCCCTCGCTCGTCGCGAAGCTTCTCGAAGCCGGAAGGGAGCTCGTGGAGGGCTTGTGAGACCCCCTTTCCCCCTGCTATAATCGGCTCGGCGAGAATCCCTAAAGGAGGGGTTGATGGCGGCGGTAATCTACGAGAAGAGAGATCACATAGCGTACATCACCCTCAACCGCCCCGAGGTTCTGAACTCCCTCAACAAGGAGATGTGGGAAGGCCTGATGCAGGCTTTCATCGACATGCGCGATGATCCCAACGTATGGGTGGGGATCATCACGGGAGCCGGAAGGGCTTTCTGCGCCGGACAGGATATCGGGGAGATCAAGCAGTGGATGGAGAAGGCCGAGAAGGAGGGGCGGCCCGTGGAGATAGAGCTCCCCGATATCACCGTGATGCGGGGATTCGAGTTCTGGAAGCCCCTGATCGCGGCGATAAACGGGATCTGCACCGGAGGGGGATTGGAGCTCGCGCTCACCTGCGATATAAGGATCGCCTCCGAGGATGCGAGGCTCGGATTGGCCGAGGTGAACATAGGGGTGATGCCCACCATGACCGGAACTCAGCGCCTCACCCGCCTCGTGCCCTTCGGAATCGCTCTGGAGATGCTCCTCACCGGAGATTTCATCGACGCCAAGCGCGCTTACGAGGTGGGGCTTGTGAACAAAGTGGTTCCCAAAGATAAGCTCATGGAGGAAGCCGAAGCTTTCGCCAAGAAGCTCTGCACCAAAGCTCCTCTCGCGATGAGGTACATAAAGGAAGCGGCCTACAGGGGCATGAACATGAGCTTCGCCGAGGCCGTGTGGTGGGAGAAGTACGTCGGCAAAGCCGTTATAGGAACCAAAGACGCTCAGGAGGGGATAAAGGCCTTCCTCGAGAAGAGGAAGCCCGAGTTCAAAGGAGAATGAGGTGGGGGTTCTGCGGGAGAGGCAGGATAAGATCCTCATCCTCACCATCAATCGTCCCGAAGCATTAAACGCCTTCGATCTCGAAACCTTTCGGGAATTCGCGCAAGCTCTTGCGGAATTCCGAGATGATCCTTCTCTGTGGGTGGCCATCATAACGGGAGCCGGAACGAGAGCTTTCTGCATAGGAGCCGATCTCAGAAAGCTCATTCCGGCGCTCATGGAAGGAGAATCCTCCCTGCCTCCCTCCATAATGCGGGGGCTGGAGATCCCGAAGCCTCTGATCGCCGCCATCAACGGGATGGCTTTGGGAGGAGGCCTTGAGGTCGCTCTGGCCTGCGATATAAGAATAGCTTCCGAGAACGCGAGTTTCGGATTGCCCGAAGTGAGATGGGGGCTCATGCCGGGGTGGGGAGGAACGCAGAGGCTCCCCCGGATGATCCCCTGGGCGAAAGCGGCCGAGATGATCTTCTTGGGGGAGAGGATCGACGCTCAGGAGGCCTACCGCATAGGGCTTGTGAACAAGGTCGTCCCCCAAGAGGAGCTCATGCCCACGGCTTTGGAGTGGGCTCGGAAGATCTGCGAGAACGGGCCTCTGGGGGTGCGGGCGGCGAAGGAGGCGATGCTGAGAGGGCTTGAAATGCCCCTCTCGGACGGCCTCCGCCTTGAGGAGCTCCTCTTCAAATACCTCCTCGGAACCGAAGACGCCAAGGAGGGGGTCAGAGCTTTCGCGGAGAAGAGGAAACCTCAATATAGGGGGAAGTGAAGATGGGAGAGGCGAAGGTGAGGAAAGTGGGAGTTGTGGGCTGCGGGGTGATGGGCTCGGGGATCGCGCAGGTTTGCGCTCAATCGGGATACGAGACCGTGGTGGCCGAGATCAGCGAGGAATTGCTTCGGAGAGGCCTCGGGATCATAGAGGATAACCTCACAAGGGAGGTGGAGAAGGGGAGGCTTGCCGAGGAGAAGAAGAGAGAGATTTTGGGGAGGATAAAGGGGACTTTGAAGCTTGAGGATTTCGCGGATTGCGATCTCGTAATCGAAGCCGTGGTGGAGAAGATGGAGGAGAAGAAGAAGGTCTTCGCGGCTTTGGATCAAATCTGCCCTCCTCACACGATCTTGGGCTCCAACACCTCATGCCTCTCCATCACCGAGATGGCGATGGCCACCAAGAGGCCGGATAAGGTTTTGGGAATACACTTCATGAACCCCGTTCCGGTGATGAGATTGGTGGAGCTCGTGAGGACGATCCTCACGAGCGAGGAGACTTTGAACACGGCTCGCAGCTTCGCCGAATCCCTGGGGAAGAAGGTTGTGGTGGCGGGAGATGCTCCGGGATTTATCGTGAACCGCCTCCTCATCCCCTTCCTCTTCGAAGCCGTGAGATTGTACGAATCGGGCTTCGCCTCGAAGGAGGATATAGATGCGGGAATAAGATTGGGCTTGAATCATCCCATGGGGCCTCTCGCCCTCCTCGATCTCATAGGTTTGGACACCGCTCTGTACATTGGGGAGGCCATGTACGAGGAGTTCAAAGATGAGAAGTTCGCTCCCCCGCCTCTCCTCAAGCGAATGGTGGCGGCGGGATGGCTGGGGCGGAAGACGGGGAAGGGATTTTACGAGTACAAATGAGAGGAGGGGTGAGAGGGGATGGCGAAGGGAACCAAAGGGCGCATCGCTCAGATAATAGGAACGGTGGTCGATGTGGAATTCCCCCCGGAGGAGCTTCCCGCGATCTTCAACGCGATCGAAGTTCCCAAGCCCGACGGAACAAAGCTCATTCTGGAAGTGGAGCAGCATATAGGCAACAACTGGGCGAGATGCTTGGCTTTGGGGCCCACCGACGGGCTTGAGAGGGGGATGGAGGCCATAGATACAGGGGGCCCCATCACGGTGCCTGTGGGACGGTGCACTCTGGGGAGGGTGTTCAACGTCTTCGGGGAGCCGATAGACGATCTCGGGCCGGTTGAGGCCGAGGAGCGCTGGCCCATACACCGTCCTCCGCCGCCTCTCGAGGAGCAGGAGACGAGAGCCGAGATGTTCGAAACCGGCCTCAAGGTGATAGATCTCATCTGCCCCTTCCCTCGCGGCGGGAAGGTGGGGGCTTTCGGCGGAGCCGGCGTGGGGAAGACGGTGATCATAATGGAGCTCATTCACAATCTGGCGACGGTTCACGGAGGGGTTTCGGTCTTCGCCGGAGTGGGGGAGAGATCTCGAGAGGGGAACGACCTCTGGCTCGAGATGAAGCGCTCGGGAGTTCTGGACAAAGCGGTTCTGGTCTTCGGCCAGATGAACGAGCCTCCGGGGGTGAGGGTGAGGGTGGGGCTTACGGGGCTTACGATGGCCGAGTACTTCAGAGATGTCGAAGGGCAGGATGTGCTCCTGTTCATCGATAACATCTACAGGTATATCCTGGCCGGAATGGAGGTCTCGGCGCTTTTGGGCAGAATGCCCTCGGCCGTGGGATATCAGCCCACCCTCCCGACCGATATGGGCGCTCTGGAGGAGAGGATAACCTCAACCAAGAAGGGATCCATCACCTCATTCCAAGCCGTTTACGTTCCGGCCGATGATTTCACCGATCCCGGAATCGTCTCGACCTTCGCGCATCTCGATGCGGTGGTGGTTCTGGATCGCTCGATAGCCGAAATGGGGATTTACCCGGCGGTCGATCCTCTGGCCTCGACCTCGAGGATTCTGGATCCCAGGATCGTGGGAGAGGAGCATTATGAGGTCGCTCGAGGAGTTCAGAGGGTGCTTCAGCGCTACAAGGAGCTTCAGGATATCATCGCCATTCTGGGAATGGAGGAGCTCTCCGAGGAGGATAAGATCATCGTGGCCCGCGCCCGCCGAATTCAGAGATTCCTCTCCCAGCCCATGTTCGTCGCCGAGCCCTTCACCGGCCGGCCAGGAAGATATGTGCCCGTTAAGGAGACGGTGAGGGGATTCAAGGAGATCTTGGAGGGGAAATGGGATCACCTTCCGGAGATGGCGTTCTACATGGTCGGAACGATCGATGAGGCGGTGGAGCAGGCCGAGAGGATGGGAGCGAAAGTGTGATGGCGAAATTGAAATTCGAAATCCTCACCGCCGAGAGGGTGGTTCTGGCGGAGGATGAGGTCGATGCGGTGGTGGCTCCGGGAGTTGAAGGGGAGCTCGCCATCCTCCCCGATCACGCTCCTCTCATCACCATGTTGCAAATAGGAGAGCTGCGGATAAGGAAGGGGGGAGAGGAGAGATCCCTCTTCGTAAGCGGAGGATTTCTCGAAGTTCACAACAACAAGGTCACCGTTCTCGCCGATGTGGCCGAGCGAGCCGAGGAGATCGATGTGGAACGAGCCGAAGCGGCGAGGCGAAGGGCGGAGGAGAGGCTGAAAGCCCGCCCTCCCGATCTTGATCTCGCCAGAGCCGAGGCCGCGCTCCGCCGCGCCACCTACAGGCTGCGAATCGCCGAGAAGTACAGGAGGAGAAGGGAATCTCCCGGAGGATCGGCATAAAGCCCTCTACATCGGAAGTATGAACTTCAATCTCACCTCCCTCCTCAAAGCTTTGAACGTGTAAAGATAATATCCCTCTCCCTCATAAACATGAACAAATTGGCAATTTTCGAGCTCCGAGAGGTTTATCCTCCTTCCGTCATCAAGTCGTATTTGGAAGTAAACGGGCGCATCGGAGAAAACAGCTTTGAGCTCTTCGCGCGAGAAGCTGAAAGATGCTTTGATGTCGAAATACCTCTCGAATTCCTTGTATGCATCTTTGACGAACATGTATCGAAGCCAAGGGTAATTTCGGGAGACGAAATCAAGAAGCTCATCCAGATGGTAGTAAAGGCCGTTCTTCCTCCCGTTGAGATCTCCCCGCCAGGGCAGGGTTTCCGGATTCCTCCAGCTCCACCTCGCTTTCTCAGGATAATTTACGGGATTGTCATACACATCATCCGGATGGATGAAATGGCTGAAAACGCCCAGCATATTGAGACCTCCAATAAGCAGAAGCCTATTTTGAGGTGTGAGGAAATATCCTTCGGTGAGCCTCGGGATATCGAAGATCTCCTCATCCCAAGGATCCGGACCGAATTCCCTATTTCCTCCTTCTTCAAATTTTCCGAGATAAATTCCTCCTATGACTTTGATTGAGGGGAAAGCTTCTCTCAAAGCTTTGATTCCGTGCTCATCGTAAATATTGTGAGGAGGAACATAACTTAGAGGAAGATCCCCCAATCCATCTTCTATCCATTGTTCTCTGGCTGCGCGCAAAGCTTTCACCATTTGATCTTCGCTTTTCCAATTCTTCAAAGTAAGGGAAACATGATTGTAGCCGTGCAATCCGAGCTCGTAATGCTGTGCGATTTGATGCGCCATGTAAATCGTAAAGGGAACATCCTGACCGTTCAATCTTATCTTGGCGTATTTCCATTGCTCGAAATTAAAAGGCGGCTCGGTTTTGGCATTGTAATTGAAAACGACGAAAAAGGAATATTTGATGCCGTATTTCCTTCCGAGTTTTACGATATCCGGGTACCAGTGCTTGTAGTAAAAATCAACTCCCGAAAGGCCGTATTCGCTCTTTACGGGCTCAAGCCATCCCAGAGGAGGATAACAGGGGAAATCATCGATGTAGAAAACGCCTACATTGGCTATGGTCATGCCTCCCGCTCCTTGAGCGCAGAGAATCGATTGAGGAATTAAGCCCCGAGCTCGCTTATAAGCAAGCCAGTCCGCGTTCCAGTAGAGAACCCTCCCCTTCCCGCATCGCCTGAGCCAGATGAGGGGAATCCCCTCGGAGGAGGCGGCTATCACCTCAGCTTCTTTCGGCCTTATATCGAAGCAGGAGATGAGAGGCTCGTCTTCGGGACTCAAGGTGAGAAGGCCGAGCTTTTCGTCTTTTATTCCGGGCTGAAAATCGCATTTGAATTCCACCCCGTGAGCTTTGGAGAAAGGAGGTATCTTCCCCTCGGGGAAGCCGAAGAGATCCGCAAGATATGGGTTCCAGCCCCGATAGAGAACGGCGAGACCTCCCCCCTCCTGAACGAACCTTCTGATCCTCTCGGCTTGGCTTCGATCGAGCTTGTAGATCTTCTCCGTGGAGAGGACAAGACATGAATAAGAGGTTAAATCGGGGAGGGAGGAGGTCTCGGCGAGATCCACCGATTCCATCGAGATCTTGGCGTAATGAAGAGCGGCCGAGATCTCCCGATAGGCGCTCTCGCCCCCGGGATCCGAGCTATCGTGAACGACGAGGACTTTCTGCTGGGGGAAGACGGCATATGAGGGAAGAGGAACGCATTCAAGCCTTCCGGTCGCGGCGAGAAATACGAGAGCTCCCAGAATGAGAGCGAGGATGAGAGGAGCGAACCTCACAAACCCCGAAATCCTCCCGAGCGCCCTCACACCGGTGTCTTATTTTAAGCCGAGATCTCGAAGGGGCTCAGGGCTCCTCCTCCTCGAAGGCCTTCCGGAAGATGGGAGGTATTTCAAGAAAAGCCGCCTCCACCCACCGCCTGAGGCAGGGGAGGGAGCAGAAATGCTTCTCTTCGAGCTCGTGAAATCCCTTCCAGATGATGAGGGTGAACCACCCCTTGAGGGCGCTGCATTTGGGATTATCGGAGGGAACGCCCCACTTGGAGCATTCGGTGTATTCGACCTCCCGCCCGCAATTGAAACAGGAAATCGTCCTCTTCAAATGCACTCTCTCCACCCCCCTCCTGTTTCTTCCGGCGATTCTATTCTACAATTAAGACGATTTGTATGGGAAATGGGGCGCAGGAGAATTGAGGTTTTGAGAGCGCCGAAGGCTCTCAAAACCTCAAGAGTTCCCGGCGTTCTGCAGCTTATAAAATGCGGCCTTGAGGAGTTCGCAGCCGCAAACGGCTTTCATCTGGCGGCCGCTCTCTCCTACTATTTCCTTTTGAGCTTTGTTCCTCTCATTCTGGGCGCCCTCTCCCTCACCGGCTTCCTCATTCACTCCTCCGAGCTCCAAATGCAGCTCATAAACTGGCTGAAGGGGATCTTCCCCGCCTCTCCCGATTTCATCGAGAGGGGAGTGCGGGGGATTATGGCGATGAGGAAGGAGGCGGGAATTGTGGCCGGAGCGGTTTTGATCTTGGTGGGGAACGGCCTCTTCAACGCCCTTCAGAGGTCGATAAATGCGGTCTGGGGGATAGGAGAGCCCCGCCCCTTCCGCTATGAGAGGCTCATGGAGCTCGGGATGATGATCGGAACGGTCTCCCTGATCTTCGCCGCCTTTCAGATCGCGACCGCCCTCCGAACCGCTTACGTAGCTCACCTCCCGATTCTGGGAAGGTATTTCGCGAATCCCTCCGCCCTCTGGACGGCGATCACCGTCGCCGTCGGCATCGCCTTCTCATTCGGGGCTTTCCTCGTTCTCTTCAAATTCATTCCCAACACGGAGGTGAGGTGGAGGGATGCGATCATAGGAGCTCTGGTGGCGGCCGGATGCTTTGAGGGCACGCGCCATCTCTTCATCAACTACATCACCGCTCGCTCCCTCTACTACAGCCTCATCTTCGGGCCCTTGGGAACCCTCATCGCCCTCCTCGTCTGGGTGTACGTCTCGGCTCTCATCATCTTGCTCTGCGCCGAATTCACCTCCCTGTTCTCACGCCTTGCGAACTATCCTCCCGGAATCCGGAGGGCGGCGGAGAGGGAGCGAAAGTTCCGATTTCAAGATGTGCGGTTGCTCTTCCTCTTCCTGCTCGCATATCTGGAGGCGCTCCTCGCCGCGGCGAGAGATAAGTTCGCCTTCAAGCCGAAAGGAGGAGGGAGGAGATGAGAGGGCTGAGGATCCCGCAGCTCCGAACGGCTTTCCCCTTCTTCATGCTCCTCGCCCTCCTCTTCTCCTCATGCCTTCACATCCCCCCTTCCCCTCCGGTTTCAGCTCCCTCCTCTCCTCCCATTCAATCCCCTCCTTCCTCTCCTCCCGCTTCCCTCACCTCCCTCCCCTCGGTCGCGGACGTGGTGGAGAGGGTGGCCCCGGCCGTGGTCTACATATCGGCCGAGACCGCTGTCAGAACCTTCTTCTTCCGCGAGACCATTCGGACCAAAACGGGATCGGGAGTGATCATGAGGCCCGACGGTTACATCATCACCAACGATCACGTGATCTCGGGAGCCGACAGGATAGAGGTCACCCTCACTTCGGGAGAGACTTATGAGGCGAAGATCGTAGGGAGAGATGCCCTTTCGGATCTGGCCGTGATAAAGATAGATGCTCACAACCTGCCCTACGCCGAATTCGGTGATACCTCTCACCTGAGGGTGGGGGATTGGGTGGTCGCTATAGGAAATGCGCTCGGGCTCAAAGGAGGCCCCACCGTCACCATCGGAATCGTGAGCAATATCGGACGCTCTTTCGAATTCGGAGGGCATTGCTACTACGACGTCATTCAAACCGATGCGGCCATCAATCCCGGAAACAGCGGAGGGCCGCTCGTGGGGCTTTGCGGAGATCTCACCGGGAAGGTCGTGGGGATAAACACCTTCATCATAAGCGAGACCGAGAATATGGGTTTCGCCATCAACGCCTCCACCGCAAAGGAGGTCTTCGAACAGCTCGTAACTCAGGGGAAGGTGAGGCGACCTTGGCTTGGAGTTTGGCTCCAGACCGTAACTCCCGATATCAAGGCGAGATGGGATCTTCACGTCGATCGGGGAGTTCTCATCTTCGATATCGTCGAGAACGGGCCTGCGGCGAGAGCGGGACTTCGAAGGGGAGATGTGATAACCGAATTCGAGGGAGTGGAAGTCGAAGAGGCGACGGATCTCATAAAGCTGCTGTGGAGATGCGAGATCGGGCAGGAAGTGCGCCTCGTCTGCTGGCGCGGAGCTCGGAGGTTCGAAGTGGTTGTGACCTTGGGGGAGAGGCCGGAGCGATAAAAAAATTAAGCGACCCGGAGGGGATTCGAACCCCCGATCTCTGCCTTGACAGGGCAGTGTGTTAGGCCGCTACACCACCGGGCCGCGCTCCTACCAGAAAAATAATAAACCTCCGTCTGCTCCTCCTGTCAAGATGAGGAGGGGTGTTGAGATCTGCCTTATCTTCGAGAGCGCTTATCCGGTGGAGCGAGGAGGAGTTTCGAGCTGGGCTCACTCCCTCATCTCCTCCCTTCAAGATCTGGAATTTCATGTGTGCACGATCACAAGCTCAAGAGCTCGAAGCGAATTCCCCCTTCCGCCCAATGTGAGGAGCGTTTCCTTCATCTCCATCTCCAGAAAGAGCGAGAGGCTCCTCCGAAGATCTTGGGGGGAGATCTTGAAATTGTACGAGAGATGGGCTTGGGGCGAGCCCTTCCTCCCGTTCCTCGATGCGATCGAAGCCCTCCTCCGCCCCCTCCTCATCTTGGAGGAGGAGATCGAGGAGATCCCGAATGCCGATATCTACCACGCCGCAAGCCCCGGCTACGCCGGCTTTCTCGGAGGGCTTCTCGGAGAGAGGAGGGGAAAGCCCTTCCTCCTCACCTGCCACGGAGATCTCCTCCTCGAGAGGGAGAGGGAGCTTGAGGAGCTTCCCGAAGGAACGAGAAGAGCATGCCTTGAGCTCTTCAAAGAGCTCCTCGCCCTCTCCCTGAGGCGAGCCTCTCTCGTCACGGCCGTCTCCTCTCATATCGCGGAGCGAATGAGGGATTTCGATCCCTCGATCGAGAGGAAGTTGAAGATCGTTCCCAACGGCGTGGATGTAAATCGCTTCAAGCCCAAGCCCGAAGGGAGGAAGGAAGGAGGGAGGCCCTTCATCGTGGGAACTGTGAGCAGGATCTCGCCGCTCAAGGATATTCAGACTCTCATAAAGGCCGCGGCTTTGATAAGAGGGAGGGCTTTTGTGGAATTCCACGTGGTGGGAGGGATCGCAGATAGGAGGTATTTCGAAGCCTGCCGGAGGTTGATCCGAGATCTCGAAGTGGGGGATATCTTCCATCTCGACGGATGCGGCGATCCCCTCTCCTGGTATCATAATTTCGACATCTTCGTTCTCCCCTCGTTGAGCGAGGGAATGCCCTTATCGCTTCTCGAAGCTATGAGCACGGGCCTTCCCTGCATAGGAAGCGACATAGGGGGGATAAGGGAGGTGCTCGAAGGAGCGGGAAGGCTCATACCTCCCGCCGATCCCGCAAGCCTCGCCTCCGAGATCCTGCTCCTCCTCTCCGATCCGGAGCTCAGGAGGGAGCTCGGAAGGAGGGCGAGGAGGCGAGCCGAGGAGCTGGGGCTTGAGAGGATGATCGCGGGGTACAGATCCATTTACGAGCGGCTGCGCCATGAGCGCCGTGACGCTTCCTCTTGAAGCTCTGCGCAAGAAGAAGGGCTTTCGGAAATCGAAATCCCTCTTCCTCCTCCTCTCCTTCCTGCTCTCCGCTCTTCCCCTCCTCTCCCAGAGATCTTCATTGCTCCTATGCGCTTTGAGCCCGGCGATCTTCATTGCGGGAGCCGAAATAAGCCTCAAGGATTTGAAATCCCTCGATCTTTCGGAACTCAAAACCCGACTTCTCCGCTTGAAGAAGCTTTATCTTCTCTCCATTCTCGCAAGCTTTGTTCCCTTGCTCCTCTCCGGATTTGAAAATTTAACTCTTTTGCTTCTCGCTTATTTTTGGCTCAATATGAGCTTTGCGGCGTTTTTAAAAGATCTCAAATTCCTTCTTTTCTCCCTCGCTTTTCTTCCGGCGCTTCAAGCTCATTATATTTATCCATTTGAGCTCGGAGTTTTGAATTTAATCTTATCTCTTATCGCCTTCCGCTTTTTCAAAAATCCCCTATTTCATCTTGCATGTAGTAGAGTGAAAGGGGTGATTTAAAGGGAAGATGCCTCCTCAATGGTATCGCAGAATTTGAAGAGGACTTCGAGTTTTGTGAGCTGAAAGATCTTCCTTATAGCTCTGCTTGCCCCCACAAAAGCCACCCACCCTCCTCTTTGGCTCACCTTTTTATAAGCATTTACGAATAATCCGAGACCTGTGGAGTCGATAAAAGGAACGTTTGTTATATCGATTACTATCTTCTTCGCTCCCTCCTCCAATATCTTCTCGAGCGCCTCTCTCAGCTGAGGAGCTACAGCGATATCGATATCGCCTTCGAGTTTGAGCAAGATCTTCTCATTTAATCTCGAAACCTCATATCTCATATGCCCCCCCGAAAATCTTCTCTCCTTTCTCCTCCCAAGCTTCAAGAAAAGCCCGAACCACCAAAGGATCGAATTGCCTTCCCGCTCTCTCCCTTACGGCGGAGATGAAATCCTCTCCTCTCTCCGCGCTTTCTGTAACGAATTCCGCGAGCGCCAAAATCCTCCCTCCCAAGCTTATCTCCTCTCCTTTTTTCCCATCGGGATAACCCCACCCATCATACCACTCATGATGCTCTCTGATGAATTGAGCGACTTCTTCCATTTCGGGAAGGACTTTAACGAGCTCCGATCCCAAAATGGGATGATAGAAATCCACCATCAATCCCTTTTGTATTTCCACAATTCCGCACATTCCGATATCATGAAGCAGAGCTCCTTTCTCGAGCTTTGATTTGAAATCCGAGCTCAAATCAAGTTTATTTGCTATTTCAAGCGCTACTCTTGCCGTTTTCACCGAATGATCTTTTGTTTCAGGCCTCCTCACATCAAGAACTCTTGAGAGGGAGAGCAGCGTTTCGAGATACCGATCTTGAAACGCTACAAGAAGCCTTTCATTTTCCAGAATAAGCCTTATTTGTTCAAGATAAATGTCGAGGAGAAGAAGGCTGTGCTCGGTGAATTCTCCGGTTTGCTTAAAATTGAGCAAAGCGAATATCCCGATGATCTCATCTTCTTTAACCAGAGGAACGGCCAAAATGCTCTTTACTCCCCAACGCTTGAGGAAATCGAAATCCTTCATCACAAGCGCCGCCGTCTCGGGCTCTCTCTTCCACAATTTATCCTCTCCTCTAATGAACTCGAGGAGGAGCTCTTCCGGAACATCTCGAGAAGCCTCCAGCCGGAGCTCCTTTCCGGTGAGAAGAGCTACAAATCCGGCTTCGGATTTCGTGGCTTGAAGCGCCAGAGAGAGAAGGAAATCGAGAAAGCCGGAGAGGGAGAAAGCGGAGCTCAGAAGCCTCGTTCTCAAGCTCTTCTCCCTCCTCTCCGCTTCCAGCGACATCCTGAGGTTCTCCCTTTCCTTGAGGAATTTCACGATATATGAGAGAGGTTGAGAGAAGCTCCTGAGCGTTTTGATCTTCTTCTTTTGATTTACAGGTCCTGCTTGCAACAATCCCACAAAATCCTCATCGCAGAGAAGGGGAATCGAGAGGAGTTTCCCTCGAGGGGAATCGACGAACTTCTCTCTGAGCAACGATTCATCGAGAGCGAAATCAAAGCGAGAGAGATACATCATGGATTCCACGCTCGAAGAATGAATATCGAAAAGCTCCTCTTCGGAGAGCTTCGGGGATTTGTACTCCTTAACGTATTCAAGTCTGAGCCTTTTTGTTTCCGGAATGAGCAAGTAGAGGTAATAGATTTCGAGATCAAGTTCGGAATTCAATTCATCAAATAACCTGCTCAAAATCTCCTCATACGAGAGAGGACGCGATGCTATGGAGAAGGCCTTCCGCCACCACTCCATCACTCCACCGCCTTGATCACCACGATCGTTATATCATCCTTCTGTTCGGCTCCCGAGATGAAATCCCGAACCTCCGAGATCACCCCCTCCAGTATCTCCTCGGCTTTGAGAGAGGAGAGAGAGCGCAATAGGGATTGAAGCCTCTCCTCTCCGAAGAACTCGCCCTCGGGATTTCTCGCCTCCACGAGCCCGTCGGTGAAGAGGATGAGGATATCTCCGGGCCGCAATTCCGTCCTCCCGCACGGATAATCCTGAGAGGGGAGGAGGCCCAAGGGGAGGCCTCCTTCGGAGAGGCGGAGGAAGAGGCCTTCGGAAGGCCGGAAGAGGAGGGGAGGGTTGTGGCCGGCGCTGGAGTAGAGGAGGATCCTCTCGTCCTTCCTCCAGACGGCGTAGAAGAGGGTGGCGTAGAGGCCGGAGTCCCCCAGATCCTCGAAGAGAAGCCGATTCGCTTTGGCCAAGGCTATCTCGGGGCTCTCGGCCCTGTAAGCTTCTGAGCGGAAGATGCTCCGGAGGGAGGCCATGAGGAAGGCGGCTCCTATCCCGTGTCCGGAGACATCCGCGACGACGATCCCGAGATCGCCCCTTCCGGTTTGAATGTAGCCGTAATAATCCCCTCCGACCCGAAGCGCGGGTATGCACCTCGCGGCGATCTCAAGGCCGGGAGCCGAGGGGGGAGAAGGAGGGAGGAGGCTTGCGTGAATTCTCGCGGCGAGCTCGAGCTCATGCCTCACCTTCTCCATCTCCCTCATCTCCCTTGAGAGCTTCAAATTGAAGAGGAAAGCCCCCAAGATCTCGAGGAGGGAGGTCACGAGCTTCAATTCGCTCGACGAGAAAGCCCTCCCCTCCCTCATGAGGCCGGCCACCCCGAAGGAGATCTCCTCGCCGCGCGATCCCTTGGCGGTTATGGGGGCGAGGATGAGGGAGATGTGCTTCTCCTTGTTCAAAGTGGGGGGAGGCTCGGGAAGCTTCGATACATCTTCGATGAGGAAGGATCTCCCCTTCTCCAGCGCGAGCTTCACGAGCTCCGGGGTGAGGAAGCTCCTCCCCCTCACATACCTTCCCCTCGCCCCTCCCTCCTTCAGGACGACATCCATCCCCTCGCACTGCGCGATCTCGCTTATCTTCTCAAGAGCAAGCCTGTAAAGCTCGGCCTCATCCAAAGTCGCCCCCATGGCCTCAACGGTGCGATAGAGGAGCGTGAGCTCCTCATAGCTTTCGGTGAGAGCCGAAGCGAGGCTTTCGAGCTCCGCCTCCTTCTCCAAGACGAGAGAGACGGCTTCGGCCAGAGCTTCGATCGACTTCCCCTCCCCTCCCGCTCCTC
>CAYRBX010000010.1:13568-15209 GCA_964422695.1 uncultured Dehalococcoidia bacterium | reverse complement strand
ATCTTCCCCCTCTCGGAGAGCTCCTTCAGGAGATATCGGAGCGCCCTTCCCCCTCTTCCCCGCACGATCACGCCGGCGGAGGCCTCGCCCGAACCTCTGGGGGAAAGCCAGCCGAATCCCCCCGGGAGGAGCGAGGGGGAGAGGTAGATCTCGGTCTCCTCGAGTCCGCTTTCGACGATCGCCTGATATGCGAAGGCGTAGGAGGGGAATCCTCCGAAGCCCAGATCTTGGGGGAGGGAGGAGAAGGAGCCCGAAGCCACCACGCAGAAGGCGGCGGAGAACTCCTCTCCTCCCCACAGCTTCACTTTCAAATGCCTTTCCTTCTCCACCTTCCTGACCTTCCTCCCGGTGAGGATGAAAGCGCCCTTGCTTCGCGCGAGCTCCGAGAGGTATAAATCGAATTCGGCTCGATCGAGAGTGAAGGCCTTCGGCTTCGAAGCTTCTATCCTCACCTCCGCCCCTTCAAGAAGCGAGAATTTGGCGGCTTTATGCTCAAAGAGTATAAGATCCTCGGGGATCCCAAGCTTTCTCAAAAGCTCCTCTCCCACGATCCCGGCGCAGTGCAGGGGCCTTCCGATCGCCTCATGCTCTTCGAATATGCAAACATCGAAGCCGGAGGAGGCGAGATCCGCCCCCAAGAGGCATCCGATGGGCCCTCCCCCGACGATCGCCACATCAAAGCGCCTTCTCATCCTCCTTCTCGGCTCGGAAGGCGGGAAGGGGAATAAGCTTTACATCCCCCCATGCCCCGAGCTTATCCCCCTTTATGATCACCACCCCCTTCAAATCCCCTATCTCCTCGGCATGCTTGAGGGCTCTCGGGATATCGGCCGGAGAGCCGATCATATTCCCGAGAGCGGTGGCCGCGGCATCGGCCAGAGCGGCCGAGGAAGCGAGGACCACAACGGCATCCGCCCTCCCGAAGCTCAGGGAGTGCCCCACGGTTCCCGCCGAGGTGCAAATTCCCAAGGGGGTGTGTTGGGGCTCGATCTCAAGGCCCACCCTTCCGCTCAGAGGGGAATCTCCGGCGAAGATGCCCACGATCCTCTTCTTCCTGCTTGCAAGGAATATATCTCCGGCGTTCTCGATAATGAGCTCTCGGGAATAAGGCATGAGCTCCTCCCCCACAAGCTCCGCTATCGCGCCGGCCACCGCGGCCATAGGCCCCACATCGGCCCTCTGGGAAGCTTCGATCATCCTCCGGACGATCTCGGGAGCATCGGCGGAGAGAGGCAGGGGCTTGAGAGAGGTGAGGAAATCGGGATGTCGCTCGATATATCTCTCCAGAGCTCCTCTGTGCTTCTGGAGGATCCGAAGAGCCCTTTTTCTTATGTTCCTCTCCGCCCTTACGAACAGATCCGATTCCCTGATCCTTATCGTGAAGGAGAGGAGATCTTCTTGGCGAATCCAGAGGCGGTAGAATTTGGGCTCCTCCCTCCCCTTAGAGCTCCACCACATACTCGCAAGATACCTCTTCGGGAATTCCGGAAGGCCTCGGATCGGGAGGGGCGAAGACGCATCGCACTTCGGCTCGCTCGACTATTCCCCTCACAAAACCCCTTCTTGCGGGAAGGCCGAAGAACCTGCAGGGATAAGGAGAAATTCCTCGCCGAGCCGCCGCTCTCTGCGCCGAGCAATTAT
>CAYRBX010000010.1:0-13468 GCA_964422695.1 uncultured Dehalococcoidia bacterium | reverse complement strand
AGAATTTATCCAGAGCATGGAAGATCGCCTCCGCCCCCTCTCCTCTCACAAGCCCTCTCTCCCTCAAGAATATGCTCTGGCGGCGGCCGAATTCCTCGGCGAGGGCCTCATATTCCGGGGTTTTCATGAGCTCCTCCGGCCCCAGCTTGGCGAGGACGAGAAGTTCGAGGAGAAACCAGCTTCTATTGACGATATAAAGCAGGTTCTCGATCGCCTCTTTGGGAAAGCCCTCGCTCATCTTCCCTTCAGAAGTTTAAAATGAATCATAAGGAGGCGGAAGGGGGAGGGCATGGAGTGGAAGATTCCTCCCGTAGCCAAAGTATATGAGGCTTTGAGTTGCATCGGAAGCGATCATGTCGAATTCGTTTCCGAAAACAGAGCTCTGGTTACGAGCAGCGAGGGGGATAAGAAGTACAATGTGATCTTCGATCTCCGCACGAACAGCATCGCAAGCGACGACAACGGGAGCAGATGGCAGGGGTATCTCGGCTATCCTTCGATCGCCGTGCTCATGCTGAAGGGAGCATTGCCCTTCGAGCCCGAATTCGCACAAGCTCTTAAGGGGATAAGGTGGAGGAAGTTGAACGAGAAATACAAGAGGAATTACGATCTCGCGATAAAGGAGGCTCTGGAGATCGCCCGCGAGAGGGGATGCGATACGAAGAAGCTTGTGGAATTCGCGAATAAGGTGATCGAGGAGATAGAGAGGAAGAGGTTCCGCAAATTGATCCTCAAGACGAGGAGGCGAGATGGCGGCGAGGGAGTGCAAGCTTGAGGCGAACAGAGCTTATTGCAATTGCACTTACGAGCCTTGCGAGAAGAAAGGGGTTTGCTGCGAGTGCCTCAGATATCATCTGAGGAGAGGCGAAGTTCCGGCTTGCTTCTTCCCCGAAGATGTGGAGCGCACTTACGATCGCTCTATCGACAAATTCATCGAAGTCTACAGGGAGCGAAGGCATTTGAGGTGAGATCAGCGCACAGGCCGGATCTTGACGGCGGAGACCTTGAATTCGGGGATCTTGGATTGCGGATCCAGATTTTCGGATGAGGTGAGCGCGTTGGCCGCGGCTTCGGCGTAGTGGAAGGGGATGTAAGCCACCCCCGGCCTTATGTTCTTATTCACCCTCGCCTCAACCCTTACGCTCCCGCGGCGGGAGATGATCTCAACCTCATCTCCATCTCTTATGCCGAATTTCTGAGCGTCTTCGGGATTGATCTCCACGAAGCACTTCGGGAACTCCCTCTCGAGCGAGGGGGAGCGCCGGGTCATGGTTCCCGTGTGGAATTGAGACATCACCCTTCCGGTGGTCAGGATGAGGGGGAATTCCTCATCGGGCCGCTCGGCCGGCCCCACCTCGATGAGAGGAGCGAACCTCCCCTTACCTCTTGTGAACTCCTTCGTGTGGAGAATGGGGGTTCCCGGGTGATCTTCCGAAGGACAAGGCCACTGAAGCCCCATTGATTCTCCGAGCCTCCGGTAATTCATTCCGGCATATTGGGGAGTGATCTTCCTCAGCTCCTCGAAGATCTCCTCCGGGGAGGAGAAGGGGAAGAGCCTTTCGGCTCCGAGCTTCCTTCCGAGGAGCGAGATGATCTCCCAATCCGGCTTCGCCTCTCCGGGAGGGTCGACCGCCCGCCGGAGGAGCTGAACTCTCCTCTCGGTGTTGGTGAAAGTACCCTCCTTCTCGGCGAAGCTCGCGGCGGGGAGCACCACATGAGCGAATCGAGCGGTTTCGGTGAGGAAGATGTCCAGAACGGCGAGGAACTCGAGATTGGAGAGAGCCCTTTCGGTGTGAGCTCTATCCGGATCGGAGATCACCGGATTCTCCCCCATGATGAGCATCGCTTTTATCTTCCCCTCCAGAGCTCCCTTCATGAGCTCGGGCAGGGTGAGGCCCGAAGTCGAGGGAAGGTTTGAGACTCCCCACACCTCCGCCGCCGCTCTCAAAGCTTGTGGATCCGCGACCGATTTGTAGCCGGGGAGCACTCCGGGCAGAGCTCCCATATCGCAAGCTCCCTGAACGTTGTTCTGCCCGCGGAGGGGATTCACGCCGCTTCCGGGCTTCCCTATATTCCCCGTGAGCATGGCGAGATCGGCGATCGCGAGCACGTTTTGAGTTCCGTGTGAATGCTGAGTTATCCCCATGGCGTAGAGGATTGCGGAGCGCTCCGCTTTGGCGTACAGGAGGGCCGCATTTCGAATATCCTCCGCCGGAACTCCGGTGATATCCCGCGCTCTCTCAAGCGAGAAGAGCTTGAGGCTCTCCCTGAACTCCTCAAATCCCTCCGTTCGCTCTCTTACGAACTCCTCATCGAGCAGCCCCTCATCCACGATGACTTTGGCCATCGCTCCGAGAAGCATCACCTCGGAGCCGGGGCGAAGGGGAAGGTAAACATCGGCGAACAGCGCGAGATGTATTCTCCTCGGATCGGCCACGATGAGCTTCGCTCCCCTCTCCTTAGCTCTCATCACCCTGGAGGCGATGAGCGGGTGCTGAGAGGAGGTATCGGAGCCGATGATGAAGATGCAGGAGGCCTCCTCGATATCGCTTATCGAATTCGTCATAGCCCCGCTTCCGAAAGCCCAAGCCAGTCCGGCGACCGTGGGGGCGTGGCAGAGGCGGGCGCAGTGATCGATGTTGTTCGTGCCGAAGACCGCGCGAGCGAGCTTTTGGAGGAGGTAATTCTCCTCATTGGTGCATTTGGCCGATCCGAAGAATCCCAAAGCGTCGGGGCCGTATCGCTCTCTCGCATCCCAAAGCCCCTTCGCGACGAGATCCAGCGCCTCCTCCCAGCTCGCCTCGCGAAACCTCTCCCCCTCCCTCACGAGGGGCTTCGTGAGCCTTTCGGGATGGTGAACGAACTCGTGCGCCCTCCTCCCCTTAATGCACAATTTCCCCTCGCTCACCGGATGGCCCGCCCAAGGAAGGGCTCCCGCGACCCTTCCGCTCTTCACGGCGAGCAGGATCCCGCATCCGGCTCCGCAGTAAGGGCAGATGGTCGGAACGAGCTCAATCAAGGTCCACCCCCGTTTTCCTCCTCTCCTCTTCACTGAAGCAGACGAGCGGCGGAAGCGCCGCCGGATCAAGCCCCGGCGTGTAAGCGAAGATCTTCTCCAGCTCCTTGTGGAGCATCTGATAGAGCTTTGTGAGAGGAATGTTCATCGGACATACAAGCTCGCATCTCCCGCATCCCACACAGCTGTCGGCGACATGAATGAGGCGAACGAGATGAAAGAGCTTATCCGGAGGATTTCCTCCCGGCATCACCACCTGCTTCTGAGGCTCCAAGTAGCATTCCTTGCAGACGCAGAGAGGACAGGCGTCGCGGCATCCGTAGCACTTTATGCACCTGTCGAGAAGCGAAAGCCAGAAGGAGAGCCTCTCCCGAGGGGGGAGGTTCCAGAGGGAGGAGAATTCCTCCTCCTGAACTCTCAAGGCCCTCTCCCTCCTCTCCGGAGGGGTCTCCCTCCTCTCGATCTCGGGGATGCCGAGCGCCTTCAAGATGGGGGAGAGCTTCCGCCCCTTCTCGGTATTGAGGCTCGCGCTTCCGTTCTCGTAGAAGGCCACATCCGCCATCGACGGAACGGTGTATTCGCAGTACCTGCAGGTTTCGGCAATCCCCTCCTCGGGGCACTCCACGCCGATGATGAGGATGTTGTCGAGATCCACTTGCTCCCTCTTGGCGAGCTCCACGAGAGCTCGGGCATCGCATGTCCTCACAAGCGCGGCCGTCTTCCTTCCTCTCTCCCCGAACTCCACGAGGAACTTCGCCGTGCTTATGGGGGTCTGCCCGTCGAGCGCTACCTCCTCGATCTCCCGAGGATCGCTCAGGAAGCGAGGGAAGGGCTGGCCTCCGGCCGGATTCCTCACCGGAGCCAACACCTCCTCCACTTCCCTCTCCTCCAAGATCTTCCTCAGGAAATCCCTCACTTTCATCTCTCCCGCTCCTCCGAAGCTCTCAGAGGATTGGGGCCGAGCTCCTTGAGCTTCTGGGTGAAATCCCTCACCACCTCCGCGAACTTTATCCCCTCCGAGGCCGAGATCCATTCGACCCGAAGCCTCTCGGATTCCATCCCCAGAACCTCAAGGAGCTTCCTCAAGGCGAGCATCCTCCTCCGGGTGAACAAATTCCCTATCATGTAGTGGCAATCTCCGATATGGCATCCCGCTACGAGCACCCCGTCGATCCCCCCGAGGAGGGCTTTGAGGACGAAAACCGGATTCACCCTCGCGCTGCACATCACCCTTATCGCCCGGATGTTCGGAGGATACTGAAAGCGGCTCACCCCCGCGAGATCCGCTCCCGCGTAAGAGCACCAATTGCACAGAAATCCCAAGATTTTGGGCTCGAACTCCCTGCTCATCTCGCGTAAGCCTCCACCTGAGCTAAGATCTGCCGGTCTTCAAATCCCCTCAGCGTGCAGGCTCCGGACGGGCAGGCCGCCGCGCAGCTTCCGCACCCCTTGCACAGCATCTCGTTGACCTCGCACGCTCCCTCCTTCTCGTTGTAGGAGATGGCGCCGTAGGGGCAGGTTCGCTCGCAATTCCTGCAGCCGATGCACGCCTCCTTATCGATATGAGATACGGTTCCCTCGCTCTGTATGATCTTCTTCGAGAGGAGAATGCCCGCCTTCCCGGCGGCGGCCTGAGCTTGAGCGATGGTCTCGGTTATGTTCTTGGGGCTGTGAGCAAGGCCGCACAGGAACACCCCGTCGGTGGCGAACTCCACGGGCCTGAGCTTCACATGAGCTTCGAGGAAGAAGCCGTCTTCATTTAAGGGGACTTTGTAGAGCTTCGCTATCTCCTCGGCATCTTCGGGAGGAAGGATCGCCGTCGACAGGATCACGAGATCCGCGGGGATTTCGATCTCCTCCTTCAGGATCTCATCTTTCACGCGAACCAAAAGCTCCTCTCCCCTTCTCTCCACAACCGGCCTTTGGGGAACATCCCATCGCAGGAAGACGATGCCCTCCTCCCTCGCCTTTCGATAAAGCTCCTCATAAAGCCCGTAAGTCCTCATATCCCGATAGAGCACGAATATGGAAGCTCCGGGATTGATCTCCTTTATCCGAAGGGCGCGCTCCACGGCCCCGTTGCAGCACACCCTGCTGCAGTAAGGGCGCCTCTCATCTCTGGATCCCACGCATTGTATGAAGACGATATGGCGCGCCCTCTCGATTTTGGGATCGCGGCGCTCCAGAGCTTCCTCGAGCTCAAGCTGGGTGAGGACTTGCGGCTCCTCTCCGTAGAGGTATTCTCCGAAGGGCTTGTACTCCCTTCCTCCGATCGCCACGATGACGGCGCCGTGCCTTATCTCCCTCTCCTCTCCCCTCTCGGAGATCTTGGTGGTGAAGTTCCCCACATACCCCGAGGCGTCGAGGATCTTCGATTCAAGGTGCACCTTTATCTTGGGATGGGAGAGCACCTTCTCCGCGAGATCCCGAACGAATCCCCTCACATCTTCTCCGCGGAAGGTGCGGCCTATCCTCCTCGCCAACCCTCCGAGCTCTCCCTCCTTCTCCACGAGATCCACCTCAAACCCCTGCTCCGCGAGGTTCAGAGCGGCCGTCATTCCGGCGATCCCCCCGCCTATGACGAGCGCTCTGGGGATCACCTCGAGCGAGAGCTGCCTTAAGGGCTTGAGCAATCTCGCCTTCGCCACCGCCATTCGGATGAGATCCTTCGCCTTCTCGGTGGCCCTCTCGGGCTCCCTCATATGAACCCACGAGCACTGATCTCTTATATTGGCCATCTCGAAGAGGTAGGGGTTGAGGCCCGCTTCCTTCAGGGTCTCGCGGAAGAGGGGCTCGTGAGTTCTCGGAGTGCAGGCGGCCACGACCACTCGATTGAGCTTGTGCTCTCTTATCTTCTCCTTGATCCTCTGCTGGGTGTCCTGAGAGCAGGAGTAGATATTGGTCTCGGCGTAAACCACATCGGGGAGGGTTGCGGCGTAATCCCTCACCGCCGCGACGTCGACCACTCCTGCTATGTTTATCCCGCAATGGCAGACGAAGACCCCGATCCTGGGGGGCTCCTCGCTCACATCCCTCTCGGGGGGATACTCCTTCACCGCCGTGAGGGTATTTCGCGCTTCGGCGAGGAGCGAGGAGGCCAGAGCGGCGGCTCCGCTTGCTTGCGTCACCGATTCCGGAATGTCCTTGGGCCCCTCGAAAGCCCCGCACGCGAAAACCCCGGGCCTTGTGGTCTCGATGGGGGAGAGCTCCGAAGTCCAGCAGAATCCGTAATTGTCGAGCTTCACTCCCGCCCTTCGGGCGAGCTCCCTCACCCCCCGCGGGGGCTCGAGCCCCACCGAGAGCACCACCATATCGAATTCCTCGAACCTCACCCTCCCCTCTTCATCCGCATAGCGCACCCTCAGGTTCCCGGTGCCGTCCACCTCCTCCACGCCGAAGACCCTCGCTCGAACGAACTTCACTCCGTACTCCTTCTCCGCCCTCTCCTTGTACCTCTCGAACCCCTTCCCGAACGTCCTCATATCCATGTAGAAGATGACGGTCTCCAGATCCTCTCCGGCGTGCTCCTTGGCCACGATGGCTTCCTTTATGGCGTAAGTGCAGCACACGGCCGAGCAGAACCCCCGGCCGAGGCTCTCATCTCTGGAGCCCACGCACTGCAGCCACGCTATCCTCTTGGGGTGCTTGTGATCCGAGGGCCTGAGGAGCTCGCCGCGGAAGGGGCCGGAGGCGGAGAGGATGCGCTCGAACTGTATGCTCGTCACCACATTGGGAAATCTGCCGAAGCCGAGCTCGAAGAGCTCCTTGGGATCGTATTTCGCGATGCCCGGAGCGAGGATTACGGCTCCCACCTGAAGCTCTAAAATCTCCTCTTTCTGCTCGAAATCTATGGCTTTTGCGGGGCAGAAGCGCTCGCACGCTCTGCACTTCCCGCGGAGGAAGTAAGCGCAGTGCTCGGGGTCGATGACGGGGACGTTGGGGAAGGCTTGAGGGAAGAGCCTGTAGATCGCCTTCCTCTCCCCTATCCCCTCATCGAAGATGCTCGGGGCCTTCCACGGGCACTTCTCCTCGCACGTTCCGCAGCCGGTGCACTTCGCCTCATCCACATACCTCGGCTTCTTCCTCACCTCCACCGTGAAGTTGCCCGGCTCCCCCCGAACATCCAGGATCTCGGCATAGCTTATAACCTCGATATTGCGATGCCTTCCGCACTCCACGAGCTTCGGGGAGAGGATGCAGATGGAGCAATCGTTCGTGGGGAAGGTCTTATCGAGCTGGGCCATGACCCCGCCTATAGCCGGAGCGCTCTCCACGAGGTAAACCTTGAAGCCGGCTTCGGCGAGATCCAAGGCCGCCTGAATCCCCGCGACTCCTCCTCCTGCCACCAGAACCGCTCCTATCTTCTCCCCCATCGCCGCAAGATCTCCTCCAGAATATCTTCGGGCTTCACCTTCCAAGCTCCCCTCTTGTGCTTGAGGGCTTCCAAGATCATCTCACGCCGGATTCTCAATATGAGCTTGTTCAAAGCGAGAATCTCCTCTCTGTCCTCGGGAGCCAAGATGATCTTCGGCATCTCCCCTACTTGAGCGCCTCCTCAAGGAGCTTCTGAGGCTCGATCTCCACGCCTTCCTGCTTTCGCTGAACCGCGAGCAAGATCATGCGGCGCCGGAGATCCATGGTGAATTTATCCACTTCCTCCACCAATTTGGGAAAAGAAGGATGTACATATCCTTCTTTCACGGCCATATCTCTCAGGATCCTCGAGATATCCGCGAATTTCACATCCTGAGGGCAGTGGAAGGAGCAGGTGAAGCACGTCACGCAGAGCCAGATGAGATCGGATGAGAGCACCTCCTTCCTCATTCCCAGGAGGATCATCCTTATGATCTTGCGGGGGTCGTACCTCTCATCGATCTCGCTCACCGGGCAGCCTCCGGTGCAAGTCCCGCAGGCGAAGCAGGCTTTCAAGTTCTCTCCGCCCGGGAGGGCGGAGATCTCATCCTTGAATTTGGGATCGAGATCTCTGACGAGAATCGGGCTCAATCCGCACCTCCTCCGCCATATCTCAAGCTCGCGCCGCCCTTATTATTCCCCCCTTCCTCCTCAAAGTCAAGTTCTCTCCTGCATTATAATTAGTGGCCGAGATCTGGAGCGGGAGGAGAGATGAAGGTCTTCGTCGAGGGAAGAGAGGTGGAAGTTCGTTCGGGGGAGAAAGTCCTCGAAGCATGCAGGAGGGCGGGCTTTCGAATCCCGACGCTCTGCCATCATCCGGAGGTCGGCGCTTCGGGAAACTGCTGGCTCTGCGCCGTCGAGGTGGAGGGGTTCGGCCTTGTGAGAGCCTGCCTTGCTCCCGTTTGGGACGGCATGAGCGTGAAAGTCGCCTCCGCGGAGATCGAGGAGGCGCGGCGCCGCTCCCTTGAGCTCCTGCTGGAGGGGCACTGGGGGGATTGCATCGCTCCCTGCAGGCTGGCCTGTCCGGCCGATGTGGACACCCAGGGGTATGTGGCCCTCATAAGAGAGGGGAGGTATCTTGAGGCTTTAGCTCTCATCATGCGAACGAATCCCTTCCCCGGCGTTTGCGGAAGGGTGTGCCCGCATCCCTGCGAGGATGCCTGCCGCAGAGGGGAGGTGGACGAGCCCGTAGCCCTTCGCGCTCTCAAGAGGTTCGTCGCCGATCTGAGCGCCGAGGACCTCCCCCTCCCCCGGCCCGAGAGGAGGGGAAGGAAGGTGGGAGTGGTGGGATCGGGCCCCGCCGGGCTCTCGGCGGCTTACTTCCTCGCCCTCAAGGGGTATGAGGTTGAGGTCTTCGAGGCCTTATCGGATCCGGGGGGCGTTCTCCGCTACGGCATTCCGAGATACAGGCTGCCCTTGGATGTGGTGTGGAGGGAGATCGGGAGGATAGAGAAGCTCGGGGTGAAGATCCGCACGGGAATGGCTTTGGGAAGGGATTTCGGAATAGAGGATCTCAGAGCGTGGGGATTTGAGGCCGTTTTCCTGGGCTTGGGGGCTTGGGAGGAGATGAAGCTCAAAATACCGGGGGAGGATCTCCCCGGAGTGCTCACCGGTCTTGAATTCCTGCGGCGGGCGGCCGAGGGGAGCGCTCCCGATCTTCGGGGGAAGAGGGTTGCGGTCATAGGAGGGGGGAATGTCGCGGTGGATGCCGCCAGAACCGCGCTGAGGCTTGGGGCGAGAGAGGTGAGGATCCTCTATCGGCGCTCCAGATCCGAGATGCCGGCTTCCCCTGAGGAGGTGGCCGAGGCGGAAGATGAGGGGGTGAGGATGGAGTTCCTGGTCGCCCCCCTTCGCTTCCTCGGCGAGAGGGAATTGAGGGGGGTGGAGTGCGTTCGAACCAAGCTCGGACCCCCCGATGAGCGCGGGAGGAGATCCCCCATCCCCGTTCCCGGAACCGAGTTCGTGGTCGAAGCCGAGGTGGCCATCGCGGCCATAGGCCAGAGGCCCAGGGTTCCCGAGCTTCCGGGGGTTCGCATCGGAAGAGGGGGGGTGATAGAAGTCGATCCCGAAACTCAGAGGACTTCGGAGCCTTGGATCTTCGCCGGAGGGGATGCGGCCACGGGGCCCGCCACCGTAGTCGAAGCCATAGGAGCGGGGAGGAGGGCGGCCGAAGCCATAGATAGATACCTGAGAGGAGAGGAGATCAAGCCCGCAAAGCCCTTCACCCTCAAGCGCCCCGGCCTCCTTCCCGAGGAGCTCGCCGAGATCCAAAAGCTCCCGAGAATCGAGATCCCGAAGCTCAAACCTTGGGAGCGCAGATCCGGCTTCTCGGAGGTCGAGAGCGGGATCTCGGAGGAGATGGCGAGGCGCGAGGCTTCGAGGTGCTTGGAGTGCGGGTGCAAGGCTCAGAACACCTGCGAGATCAGGAATTTGGCCTCGGAGCTCGGCATCCCCTCGAGGGAGGCGAGAAGGCCTTCCTTCTTGTTCCCCAGAGAGAGAAGCCATCCCTTCGTGGAGATAGATCCCAACAAATGCATAAATTGCGAGCGCTGCGTTCGGATCTGCGAGGAGAGAGGAGCCGGCGTTCTCTCCCTCGCGGGCGGGAGGATCTTCATCCCTCAACCTCTCGTCGAGACCTCCTGCAGGTCTTGCGGCGAGTGCGCGGAGATCTGCCCCACGGGAGCGCTCGCCGCTCGCTTCTGGATCGCTCCGGATAGGGAGGAGCGCACGATCTGCACTTTCTGCGGCTGCGGCTGCGGGGTGAAATACGGCGTCGTCGCCGGGAAGATCGTGAGAGCTTCGGGCGATGAGACCAATCCGGTGAGCCGCGGCTACCTCTGCGTTAAGGGGCGTTTCGGCTTCGAGTTCGTGAACTCTCCGGAGAGGCTCACCAAGCCTCTCGTGCGCAGAAATGGGGAATTCGTGCCGGTCTCCTGGGATGAAGCTCTGGATCTCGTGGCCTCCAAATTCTCCGAATACAGGGGCGATCGGTTCGCTCTCATCGCTTCGGCGAAATGCACCAATGAGGAGAATTACCTCCTTCAGAAGTTCGCCCGCCTCGTCATGAAGACGAATAACATCGATCACTGCGCTCGCCTCTGCCATGCTCCTTCGGTCGCCGGGCTGGGCCGGGCTTTCGGAAGCGGGGCTATGACCAATTCGATCGAAGATCTCGAGGAGGCCTCCTGCATTCTCGCCATAGGCACGAACACCACCGCGGCTCACCCCCTCATAGGAACGCGCATCAAGCGGGCTTTGAGGAGAGGAGCGAAGCTCATCGTGGCGAATCCCCGCAGGATCGATCTGTGCCGGTGGGCTGACATCTGGCTTCGGCACCGTCCCGGAACGGATCTGCTCCTCCTTCTGGGGATGGCGAAGATCATCGCGGAGGAAGGGCTTTACGATGAGGAGTTCGTAAGAGAGCGAACCGAGGGATTCGAGGAGCTCGTGGAGAGCCTTCGCCCTCTGGATCTCCGCGAGATCTCCCAAATCACCGGAATCGAGCTTCAAAAGCTCAGGGAGGCGGCGCGGCTTTTCGCCACCTCCAAGCCGGCTGCCATCCTCTACGGGATGGGGATCACCCAGCATGTTCACGGAACCGATAACGTCCTCGCCATAGCGAATCTCGCCCTCCTCACCGGAAATATCGGAAAGCCGGGAAGCGGCGTGAATCCCCTTCGCGGGCAGAACAACGTGCAGGGCGCCTGCGATATGGGAGCTCTGCCCAACGTCCTTCCGGGATATGTTCCGGTCGCCGATGGGAGGAGGAAGGAGTTCGAGGAGGCTTGGGGCGATTTCATTCCCGCCGAGCCCGGCCTTACGCTCACCGAGATCTTCGAGGCGGCGAGAAGAGGGGAGGTGAAAGCCCTTTACATCGTGGGCGAGAATCCCGCGATCTCGGATCCGGATGTAAATCATGTGGAGGAAGCTTTGCGTCGAGTGGAATTTCTCGTGGTGCAGGATATCTTCCTCACCGAAACCGCTCGATTCGCTCATGTGGTGCTCCCCGCCGCGAGCTTCGCCGAGAAGGAGGGGACCTTCACGAACACCGAAAGGAGAGTTCAGCTCCTCCGGAAGGTCATCGATCCCGTGGGCGAATCCAAGCCGGATTGGCAGATCATCTGCGAGATCGCAAGGAGGATGAAGGCCAGGGGATTTGATTACGCTCATCCGTCGGAGATCTTCGAGGAGCTGAGGAAGCTCATTCCCAGCTACAGGGGGATCTCGTGGGAGAGGTTGAAGAACGGGGGAATTCAATGGCCCTGCCCCTCCGAAGATCATCCGGGAACTCCCATTCTTCATAGGGAGCGCTTCGCCACTCCCACCGGAAAGGGGCGGTTCGCCGCCCTCTCGCCCAAGCTCCCGATCGAGCCTCCGGATGAGAATTACCCCTTCATTCTGACCACCGAGCGCTCCCTCTACCACTTCCACACCGGAACTATGACCAGAAAGGTGAGAGGGCTTGAGGAATTGAGAGATAGGGAGCTCGTCGAGGTGAATCCGGAAGATGCGCAGAAGCTGGGCTTGCGCGACGGCGATAAAGTTCGGGTGATCTCAAGGCGCGGAGAGGTGGAAGCTCAGATCAAGGTGACGAGCTCCTCACCTCCCGGAGTCATCACGATGGATTTCCACTTCTCCGAAGCGCCGACGAACAAGCTCACAAATCCCGCAAGGGATCCATCCTCCGGCATTCCGGAGCTCAAATTCTGCGCCGTCAGATTGGAGCCCGTAAGGAGCGCCGAAAATATCAAGAAGTGAAATAAAATAGGGGAATTCCCGACTTGTTTCACCTTGCGGGAAAATATTATACTTTCTGTGCAGTATCTCGGAATCCGGAGGAGAGGGGTGCGGCGGCCGAGAACCTCGGAGGAGGATCTTCGGGAGATCTGGCATTGCGTTCAGCTTTATTACAGCGGCATTCCGCAGGTGGAGATCGCTCGCAGATTGAATCTCCCCAAAGCTAAGGTATGCCGTTTGCTCAAAAAAGCTCTGGAGAGGAATTTGGTGAAGATAGAGTTCAATCCGCCTCGCCTGCTTTACCTTGAAGGGAAGATGCGCGAGAGGTTCGGCCTCTTCGATGCGGTGATCGTTCCCAGCGGGGAGGAGCGCTACTCCCGGAGGGAGGTGGGGATCGCCGCAGCAAGATACTTCGAGAGGATCGTGAAGGAGGGAGCTCGAATCGCCATCGGAGCGGGAACCGCTCTTCCGGCGATGATCGAAGCTCTCACCCCGAACAAATACAAGAACCTCCGCATCTTCCCTCTGGCGGCAATAGATATTCCGGAGATAATAGGATTCTTCACCAATGATCTTGTTCCCGCAATGAAAGCAAAGTACATGAGCAGTGAAGTGAAAGCTTACAGCTTCCAGATAGCTCCTATAAATCGAGATCTGAGCGAAGAGGAAAAAGAGGAGCTGTTGGCTATTCACGGAATAAAAGAGCTATTCGAGGAAGCGAAAAATGCGGATATCTTCTTAGTGGGAATAGATCATGTAAAGTATATCAATCCCGGAGTTCAAAGGGTCTTAGAGCATATAGGTTTGGATATTCAGGAGCTGCAGCAAAAAGCGCTTGGTGTTATCAATTATTATCCCTTTGATTCGGAGAAATATCTGGAGTTCAAGCCCCTTACCGCCAGATTGATCGCTATAACTCCATACCATTTGCAGGAGATGTCCCGGCGACATGGAAAACATGTTATCGCGATCGCTTCGGGAAGAGGAGCAATTGATGCTGTGAGAGCTTCTCTCAATCCGGCGATTAGATGTTATGATATTCTGATAACAGAACAGCTCATCGCGGAGGAGATACTCAAGGAGTAGTTCCTCCCTTCTCTTTCCTCCTCTCGGCAAAGGGGTTGAGAATTTGATCGATCGAATAGAGCTCTTCGTAAAGGGAGGAGATGTGTACCTCGTTGCGGATTCGAGCCTCACCACCTTCTCCCACCTCCGACCTCGCAAGTGGTATTGCGCTCAAAACGGAGAGCACGGGAAGGGGAAGAAGCAGCATGGAAGGAGAGGGGAGGATCTTTATATAAG
>CAYRBX010000009.1:13429-15442 GCA_964422695.1 uncultured Dehalococcoidia bacterium | reverse complement strand
GAAGGGCTCCGAGGAGGAGGGCGAGGGGGATGAGGAGGAAGGGGAGGGCTCTGGATCTCACGTTCTTGAAGGCGAGGAGCGAGAGAGGGCTTGCGAGCGCGAAGAGCAGGGGAAGGGGGATATCCCGAAGCCCCAGGAACACCCCCAAAAGCCACGCCCAGAGGGGGAAGAGAGCGGAGAATCCCCTCGCCCTCAATTCAGATGGTGATCTTATCTTTTATCTTCTCGAAAGTCCCCTCCCCGATCCCCCTCACCTTCTTTACATCCTCGATCTGCCCGAAGGGCCCGTGCTCCTCCCTGTACTCCACAATCCTCCGGGCCGTCGTGGGCCCTATTCCCGGAAGGGCTTCCAAGAGCCATTTATCGGCAGTGTTTATATTCACTTTCTGCGGGACTTCATTTCGGCTGTAGACGGGTATGTGCTGTCCGTCTCTGAGCCTTGCGGCCAAGTTCAATCCCTCCACATAAGCCTCATTCGTAAATCCCCCGGCCGCCTCTACGGCATCTTTCACTCTGGAGCCGTAGGGGAGGGAGTATAGGCCGGGATTTCTCACCTCTCCGGTGATGTACACGGTCACCTCGAGAGGCTCGGGAGGGGAGATCTCCAGAGGCCTTTCGGGGAGGGATCTCCTCTCCGCGAGCGCGAGCCCTCCCGCGAGAACGGCGGCGAGGAGGGCGATGAGGAGGGGGATTTTGAGCTTCTCAAACTGCCTCACCCGATCCTCCGCGGGAGATGATCCTCCCCCCAAGAGACCAGGGGCTTGAGCTTTCGATGCGCACTTTTACGATCTCCCCTTCGAGATTTCCGTCCCCCTCGCCTTCCGGAATGAAGACGAGCTTATCGGTTCTCGTCCTTCCGAACCACTTATCCTTCCTCTTCCCCTCGATCAGAACCTCAACCTCCCTGCCCACAAGCTCTCTGTTCTTCTCCGCGAGGATCTCCTCCTGAAGCTTCTCGAGATCCCTGACCCTTCGCTCCTTCTCCTCACGGGGAACGTCATCGGGAAGCTTCCTCGCCGCTATGGTTCCGGGACGGGGGGAGTAGGCGGCTATGTGAACTTTGTCGAAGCGCAAGCTCGCGATGAGCTCTCTCGTCCTCAGGTAACGCTCTTCGGTCTCCCCGGGAAATCCCACGATCACATCTGTGGTTACGGCGACCCCGGGGATCGCCTCTCTGATCCTTCGGACGAGATCCACATACTGCTCCACCGTATAACCTCTGCGCATGAGCTTCAGGATCTCATCATCTCCGGATTGAACGGGGAGGGCGATGCACTCGCAGACCTTCTTCGATCTCGCCACGGTCTCGATGAGCTTCCCGGTCATATCCTTGGGATGATTTGTGAGAAACCTTATTCTCTTGAGGCCTTCGATCTTCTCAAGCTCCGCGAGGAGATCCGCAAGATCCGGCCTTCCGGGAAGATCATGACCGTAGGAATCCACATTCTGCCCCAGAAGCACGATCTCCTTCGCTCCTCTCTCCACAAGCCCTCTGGCCTCGCAGATGATCTCCTCGGGAGGCCTGCTCCTCTCCCTCCCCCTCCTGTAGGGGACTATGCAGTAAGAGCAGAAGTTATTGCAGCCTTTGATGATGGTGATCGAAACGGATACGGGAGCCGAGCGGGGGAGGAAGGAGGGCTCCCTTCCGCTTCCGGCGAGCTCCTTGGCCTTTTTGAAGAGCTCATCCCACTCCTGAGGGCGGAGGAAGAGATCCACATAGGGGAAGGCCTCCTTCAGCTCCTCGACTTTGGGCCCCACGATGCAGCCGGTGAGGACGAAGATCTTCTGGGGATCCCTCTTCTTTATGTAAGCGAGGGATCTCACTTTATTTACGACCTTATCTTCGGCCTTCTGCCTCACCACGCAGCCGTTCACTATCACGAAATCCGCCTCTTCCGGATTTCCAACGCGAGCAAAGCCCAGGGATTCAAGCCCCCAGGCTATGCGATCCGAATCGGAATAATTCATCTGACATCCGCTCGTCCAGATGTAGAAAGTCCCCCTCATGGCGAA
>CAYRBX010000009.1:0-13329 GCA_964422695.1 uncultured Dehalococcoidia bacterium | reverse complement strand
TAAAAAATGGCGGAGGGAGTGGGATTCGAACCCACGGGGGGCTTTTTAGGCCCCCAGGCGCTTAGCAGGCGCCCGCACTAGGCCACTGTGCGATCCCTCCGCCTAAGGACATTATACCCTCTCCCGCCGATCTCCACAAGGGAGATCCCCTCTTGACAAAGAGGGGAAGTGATGATTAAATAGGAGTTTGCTTGGAGTATGAGCCGCGATTCGGAGGCCGCTTTCCTGCATCCCGCCGAAGGCTCCTCATGACGTTCGATCTTTTGAGGGAGGGAGTTCTGGGGAGATGAAGGATTTCATTTCTTCGGGAAAGAGGGTTTCTTACGGCAGGATTCCGGAGGTTCTCGAAGTTCCGAACCTCCTCAAGATCCAGTTCGATTCGTACAAGTGGTTCTTGGAGGAGGGGCTCAAGGAGCTCTTCGAGGAGATCTCCCCCATCGTCGATTACACGGGGAATCGCTACGAGCTTCATTTCGTGGGCTACAGGCTCGGCAAGCCCAGATTCTCGGAAGATGAGTGCCGGGAGAAGGGGATCACCTACGCCGCTCCCCTCCGGGTGAGAGCTCGCCTCATCATAAAGGAGACCGGAGAGGTGAAGGAGCAGGAGCTCTACTTCGGAGATCTGCCCTTGATGACGCGCAACGGCACCTTCCTCATAAACGAGGCCGAGAGGGTGGTGGTGAATCAGCTCATCCGCTCCCCCGGAGTTTACTTCCTCATCGAGGAGGGCGCTCTCAGGAAGTACTGCACGGCGAAGCTCATTCCGGAGAGGGGGGTTTGGCTTGAGTTTGAGGTCGGAGCGAGAGATCAGCTTGTGGTGAAAGCCGATAACGCCAAGAAGATCCCGATCACAACCCTCCTCTGCGCTCTGGGATGCGGAGGAAGGGAGAAGCTCTTGGAGCTCTTCGCGGATGTGGATACGAATCCCGAACATCCTTACATAAAATCAACGCTGGAGCTCGAGCCCTCCGTTCTCACCAGAGATGAGGCGCTCCTGAGCATCCATCGCAAATTGAAGCCCGGCGGCCCTCACACCGTTCCCGACGCCGAGGCCTTCCTTCACGCTCTGCTCTTCGATGCGAAGCGATACAACTTGGGGAGGGTGGGGCGCTACAAGCTGAACAAGCGCCTGGGCGTGAACGTCCCCCTGGATGTGCTTCACCTCACGGTGGATGATCTCATCGCCATCGTGAGGCATCTCATCTTGGTGAACGAGGGGAAGGAGCCTCCCGATGATGTCGATCATCTCAGAAATCGGCGCGTTCGCTCGGTGGGGGAGCTCCTGCAGAATCAGATGCGCATAGGGCTCCTCCGGCTCGAGAGGCTTGTGAAGGAGAGGATGAGCCTCGTTCCTCCCGAGAACGCGACCCCCGGCGCCTTGGTGAACAACAGGCCGGTGGTGGCGGTGATAAGGGAGTTCTTCGGAACTTCTCCCCTCTCCCAGTATCTCGATCAGACCAATCCCCTCTCCGAGCTCACTCACAAGCGCCGCCTCTCCACCTTCGGTCCCGGAGGGCTCTCCCGCGAGAGGGCGGGATTCAAGGTGAGAGATGTGCATCACTCTCACTACGGCCGCATCTGCCCCATAGAGACTCCTGAGGGGCCCAACATCGGCCTTATAACCTCTCTCGCCGTTTACGCCAGGGTCAATGATTTCGGCTTCATCGAAACTCCGTACAGGAAGGTGAAGAAGGAGGTTCCCAACAAATTCGAGGAGCTCGTGGGAAGGGAGGCGTGGGAGGAGGTGAGAGATGAGAGGGGAGAGGTGATCGTGAGAGCGGGGGAGAGGATCTCCGAGGAGGCGGCGAGGAGGATTTCGGAGCTTCCCATCTCCGCGGTGAAGGTGCGCCCCTTCGTCACCTCCGAGATCGAATACCTCGATGCCGATCGGGAGGAGGAGTTCGTCATCGCTCAGGCCAACGCCAGAGTGAACGAGAAGAACGAGTTCATAGACAACAAGGTGGCGGCTCGTAAGAGAGGAGAGCCCACTCTGGCGGATCTCCAGGAGATCGATTACATGGATGTATCTCCCAAGCAGATCGTGAGCGTGAGCGCCTCCCTCATCCCCTTCCTCGAGCACGATGATGCCAATCGCGCTCTCATGGGATCGAACATGCAGCGGCAGGCCGTTCCCTTGGTGCGTCCTCAAGCTCCTCTCATCGCCACCGGAATGGAGAAGGAGGTCGCCAAATACAGCGGTTACGTGCTCTACTCGCCTTGCGACGGCGAGGTCACTTCGGTTACGGCGAGGGAGATAAAGATAAGAGGAGATGACGGGAAGGAGTACACCTTCCCCCTCATCAAATTCGGTCATTCCAATCAGGGAACTTGTGTGAACCAGCGCCCGGTGGTGAACAAAGGGCAGAGGGTGAAGAAGGGCGATCTCCTCGCCGATTGCTCCACGAGCGAGAACGGGGAGCTCGCTCTGGGCCAGAACGTTCTTGTGGCCTTCCTGAGCTGGGAGGGCTACAACTTCGAGGATGCGATCTTGGTCTCCGAGGATCTCCTTCGCGATAACAGGTTCACCTCCATTCACCTCGAGGATTACGAGGTCGAGGTGAGGGAGACGAAGCTCGGGCCCGAGGAGCTCACCGCCGACATCCCCGATGTGAAGGAGGAGAGCCTCAGGAACCTCGATGAGAACGGCATCGTGAGGATAGGAGCGTACGTCAAGGAGGGAGATATCCTCGTGGGGAAGGTGACCCCCAAGGGAGAGAGGGAGCTCTCCCCCGAGGAGAAGCTCCTTCACATGATCTTCGGGGAGAAGGCTCATGATGTGAGGGATACCTCGCTGAGGGTGCCTCACGGGGAATACGGAAGGGTTATAGGCGTCGACGTCCTCACCAAGGAGAAGGACGAGCTTCCTCCCGGCGTTCTGAAGAGGGTCAAAGTGTATGTGGCTCAGCGCCGCAATCTCACCGTCGGAGATAAGCTCACCGGAAGGCACGGGAACAAGGGCGTCATCTCCAAGATCCTCCCGCGAGAGGATATGCCCTTCCTTCCCGACGGGAGGCCGGTGGAGATGGTCTTCAGCCTCCTCGGCGTTCCCTCCCGAATGAACGTGGGGCAGCTCTTGGAGACGCATCTCGGATGGGCCGCGCACACCCTCGGATTCAAAGTCCTCTGCCCTGTGTTCGACGGGGCCGATATCCCCTCCATTCAAGATGCTCTGGGGATGGCGTGGCTCGCCTACCGAGCCGGAGCGGTGAGGCTTGATGAGAAGAACCAGCCTCATGTGGATAAGGAGAGATTGAGATCTTGGCTTGAGGAGCAGGGCTACGAATTCGATAAGGTGTTCGATAAGGAGAACAAGGGATATGCGAAGCTCGTCTGCCTCCGCCTCTGGCTCAAAGATCAGGGCATAGACGCCTCCGATTGGAGCGAGGAGGAGGTGGAGAGGGAGATCGAGAGGCTCTACAAGGAGAAGGGCCTCATCGCTCCCATCTTCGGGAAGATGACCTTGTACGACGGGCGCACGGGCGAGCCCTTCGAGAATCCGGTCACCGTGGGGTACATGTACGTCTTGAAGCTCATACACCTCGCCGAGGATAAAACTCACGCTCGATCCATCGGCCCCTACTCCATCGTCACCCAGCAGCCTCTCGGAGGGAAGGCTCAATTCGGAGGTCAGAGGTTCGGAGAGATGGAGGTGTGGGCTCTTGAAGCATATGGAGCCGCTCACACCCTTCAGGAGATGCTCACCATCAAATCGGATGATGTGGAGGGGAGGAACAAAGCATATCTTGCGATCGTCGAGGGAAGGGATGTTCCGGAGTGCGGCATTCCCGAATCCTTCAAAGTGCTCGTGAAGGAGCTTCAGAGCTTGGGCCTCGCCGTCGAGCTCATCGGCGGGGAGCCCGAGGGGAGGAAATTGCCCGCTCCGCCGAGAGAGCTCGAATCGGATAAGAACATAACAGGGGGGAGTGAGGAGCGGTGATCAAGGATTTCGAAGCCATAAGGATATCCATAGCCTCTCCTGAGCAGATAAGGAGCTGGTCTTACGGGGAGGTCACCAAACCCGAGACCATAAACTACAGGACCCTGAGGCCGGAGAAGGACGGCCTTTTCTGCGAGCGGATCTTCGGCCCCACTCGCGATTTCGAATGCTACTGCGGGAAGTACAGGAAGATCCGCTACAAGGGCGTCATCTGCGATCGATGCGGCGTTGAGGTCACCCACTCCCGGGTGAGGCGAGAGCGAATGGGGCATATCGAGCTCAACGCGCCCGTAGCCCACATCTGGTTCGTGAAGGTGATTCCCAGCAAGCTCGGCTTGCTGCTCGATCTCTCCCCTCGCAATCTCGAGCAGGTGATTTACTTCGCCAAATACATCGTGATAAGCGTCGACGAGAAGGCGAAGGAAGAGCATCTGGAGAGATTGAGGAGAAGCCTTGAGTTCGCCGAGACCGAGGAGGAGCAGCTTCAGATCGAAGAGGCCATAAAGGAGCTCGAATCCCTCAAGCCTCTGGCCCTCCTCTCCGTTCACCAGTACCGCGCCCTCAAGGAGAAATGGGGCGATCTCTTCAAAGCCGGAATGGGCGCCGAGGCCATCAGGGAGATCCTCGTCAACATGGATCTCAAAGCCCTTTACAACGAGCTCCTCGAGGAGGTTCGCTCCGGATCCGAGCAGCGGCGCCGCAAGGCCTTGAAGAGGCTCCGGATCGTGAGGAGCTTCCTCAAGAGCGGCCAGAGGCCGGAGTGGATGATCCTCACCGTCCTTCCGGTTCTGCCTCCGGAGCTTCGCCCTCTGGTTCAGCTCGACGGCGGGCGCTTCGCTCTGAGCGATCTCAACGATCTCTACCGCAGGGTGATCAATCGGAACAACAGGCTCAAGCGCCTCATGGAGCTCGACGCTCCGGAGATCATCATCAACAACGAGAAGCGCATGCTTCAGGAGGCCGTGGACACGCTGATCGATAACGGAAGGCACGGCCAGCCTCTCACCACGAGCCGCGGGCACAAGCTCAAATCCCTGGCCGACACCCTTCACGGAAAGCACGGCAGGTTCCGCCAGAACCTCCTGGGCAAGAGGGTGGATTACAGCGGCAGAGCCGTTATCGTCGTGGGGCCCGAGCTCAAGCTGCATCAGTGCGGCCTCCCCAAGACCATGGCCTTGGAGCTCTTCAAGCCCTTCGTCATCCACAAGCTCATCGCCAAGGGCTTGGCTCACAGCATAAAGGGGGCCAAGAGGATCATCGAGCAGCGGCCTCCCGAGGTGTGGGATATCCTCGAGGAGGTGGTGAAGGATAAGCTCGTCCTCCTCAATCGCGCTCCCACCCTCCACCGCCTCAGCATTCAGGCCTTCCAGCCTGTTCTCATCGACGGAAGCGCGATACAGCTTCACCCTCTCGTCTGCGCCCCTTACAACGCCGATTTCGACGGGGATCAGATGGCGGTTCACGTTCCCCTCTCCAAGGCCGCGCAGGAGGAAGCGCGGAAGCTCATGCTGAGCGTTCAGAACATCCTCCTTCCCAGCTGTCAGGAGCCCACCGTCGTGCCCACTTTGGATATGGTTCTCGGATGCTACTACCTCACTTCGGTGAAGCCCAAAGCCAAAGGAGAGGGGATGAAGTTCTCCAATTTCGATGAGGCCATTCTGGCTTACGAGCTGGGCCAGGTGGATCTCCGCGCTCTCATCGAGGTGAGGGATAAGGAGACGGGCCAGATGCTCAAGACGACGGTCGGGCGGATCATCTTCAACGAGGTCCTGCCCCCCAAATTGCGCTTCATCAACGAGACCATGGATAAGAAGGCGCTGAAGCAGCTCATCCTCAAATCCATCCGGCTTTACGGCAATTACACCACCGCGAAGGTGGCCGATGAGATAAAGCGCCTCGGCTTTCACTACGCCACCGTCTCCGGATTGAGCTTGGGCATCGACGATCTCGTGGCTCCCGAAGAGGTCTATCCCATCATGAGGAAGGCGGAGGAGGAGACCGCGAAGCTCGAGAAGCTCTACCTCAAGGGATTGATCACGGACGATGAGCGCTACCGCAAGATCGTCGAGATCTGGACTCGAGCCAAGGAGGAGATGACCCCCTGCTTCGAGAAGGCTCTGAGCGCTCTCGATTCCTCCCTCTACAAGATGGCCAGCTCCGGAGCCAAAGGCAACATCTCTCAGATCATGCAGATCGTGGCGATGAGAGGCCTCATGAGCGATCCCTCCGGAAGGATAATTCCCCTTCCCATTCGCTCCAATCTGAGAGACGGCCTCTCCACCTTGGAGTACTTCATCTCCACTCACGGCGCTCGGAAGGGGCTCGCCGACACGGCCCTCCGCACTTCCGACAGCGGCTACCTCACCAGAAGGCTCGTGGATGTGGCCCAGCAGGTCATCGTGAGGGAGAGGGATTGCGGAACCGAGGAGGGCATTTGGATCTCCCGTCCCCCCGAGGGCGAATTCCTCCCGTCCTTCACCACCCGCATTATGGGCAGAATGGCCGCAAGGCCTGTGATCGATCCTCGAACCGGAGAGGTGATCGTTCAGAGGAATGAGGAGATAACGGAGGAGAAGGCGGAGAGGATAGAGAAGGCCGGGATCACGGCCGTTTACGTGCGCTCTCCTCTCTGCTGCAAGACCAAAGACGGCGTCTGCCAGATGTGCTATGGCAGGGATCTGGGCCGAGCGCGCCTCGTCTCCATAGGCCTCCCCGTGGGGATCATAGCGGCTCAGAGCATCGGGGAGCCGGGAACTCAGCTCACCATGCGCACCTTCCACACCGGAGGAGTTGCCGGCTTCGATATCACGAGCGGGCTCCCGCGGGTGGAGGAGCTCTTCGAGGCCCGCTCCCCCAAGAACCCCGCCGTCATCTCCGAGATCGACGGGATCGTGGAGGTGCTGGAGACGAAGGAGGGGAAGAGGATAAGGGTGATCAACACCACGGCGCACCCCGAGGAATACCAGCTTCCTCCCGGATATGAGCCCGTGGTCTCCTCCGATCAGATCGTGGAGCCCTCGATGGTTTTGGCCAGGCCTTCCGCGGAGGCTTCCCCCGAAGCTCCGGCCCTTCCTCCCATCGTGGCGAAATCGGGCGGAAGGGTTGAGGTTCGAGATCGCTCCATCATCCTGTGGAGGGAGGAGAGGGAGGAGAGGGAGTACGTGGTTCCCGAGAACGTTCCGGTGCTCGTGCGCACGGGAGATAAGGTCAAGGCCGGAGATGTGCTCACCGAAGGGCCTCTGGACCCCAGGGAGCTTCTCCGAATTATGGGTCGAAGGGTGACCGAGCGCTATCTCATCGATGAGATCCAGAAGGTCTACTGCTCTCAGGGCGTGAACATTCACGACAAGCACATTGAGATCATCATAAGGCAGCTCTTCCAGAGGGTTTACATCGAATCTCCCGGCGATACCGACCTCCTCCCCGGAGAGCTCGTTGATCGAAGCGAGTTCGAGGAGGCCAACGCCCGAGTGCTGGCCGAGGGAGGGGAGCCGGCCATCGCCCATCCGGTGATTCTGGGAATAACCCGAGCTTCGCTTCTGAGCAAGAGCTTCCTCTCCGCGGCCTCCTTCCAGGAGACCGCGAGGGTGCTCAGCGAGGCCGCGGTCGAGGGCAGCGTGGATCGGCTGATCGGCCTCAAGGAGAACGTGATCATCGGAAGGCTCATTCCGGCTTGTGATGCCGATCAGCTCGCCGTGGAGGATTATCCGGAGCTCGGGCGCTGAGACCCCTCCCTCTGAGCTTTGAGGATATGAGAGAGCTCGGCGGGGTGAGGATCATCTCCTTCGATGTGGAGGGGACTTTGGTCACCCCCGCCTTCAGCAAGGTCGTCTGGCATGAGGAGATCCCCAGGCTTTACGCCCGGAGGTGGAATCTCCCCTTCGAGCGGGCGAAGGAGGAGGTGGAGAGAGCTTACGATGAGATCGGCGATAAGCGCATGGAATGGTATGACATAAAGTACTGGTTCAGGCGCTTCGATCTCTCCGATTACAGAGAGGCTCTCCGAAGGTGCGCTCATAAGATCGAGCGCTACCCGGAGGTGGAGGAAGTCCTCTCCTCTCTCGGCCGAAAGTTCACCCTCATCATCTCCTCCGGATCCGCTCGAGAGTTCCTCGAATTCCTCCTTCAGGGGATAGAGGGGCATTTCGCGGCCGTCTTCTCATCGGTCTCCGATTTCAAGGAGATCAAAAATCCCGGCTTTTACCTCAAGATCTGCCGCATCTTGGGGGTCGAGCCCGGGGAGATCGCGCACGTCGGGGATAGCTTCGATTTCGATTACCTCGCCCCCCGGTCGGTGGGGATAAAGGCCTTTCATCTCGACAGGGAGGATGCGAGAGGAGGGAATCCGGAGACGGTGAGAGATCTGCGGGAGTTCGCCTCCCTCATCTTGAGGGGATGTTGCCAGGAGGGGGAGAAAGGGATAAGTTAATTAGTGGCTTTCTCGAAAAAGTTCGAGGAGGAGGGAGATGGCGGAAGTCGACCTCAAGAAGATCCCCGCCGTCGACATCATGAATTACCTCTGGTACTGCGATCCCGAGGAGAGGCAGAAGTACTTCTCCGCTTATGAGTGGAAGGATGTGGCCTTCAAGACCACCTTCAAGGGCGTCGGCACCGTCGAGAGGGCGATGAAGTACTTCGGCGTTCCCTCCCTCGAGGATATGCTCAAGGAGATGGAGGAAGCCGGCTACGAATATGTGATCTTGACCGCCCTCAAGCAGTGGTCTTACGTGAAGCAAGTTCACATCTTGGAGACCCCCATAGAGAAGATCAAGGAGGTGGTGGACAGGAGCGGAGGGAAGGTGATAGGAGGGGTGAGCTACAATCCCCTCCGCATCGAGGAGAGCTTGAGGGAGATAGATAAGGCCATAAAGGAGTACGGCTTCAAATACATCTACTTCCACCCTCAGGGCTACGGAATCCCTCCCAACGACAAGAGGTATTATCCTCTGTACGCCAAAGCTCTCGAATACGATGTGCCGGTGGGGCTTCAGACGGGGCATTCGGCTGAAGTCATGCCGAACGATCCCGGAAATCCGATTTACGTGGATGAGCCGGCCCTCCACTTCCCCGGCGTCAAGTTCATCCTCTCCCACACGGGCTGGCCTTGGACCGAAGAGTGGTTCGCGATGATCTGGAAGCATCCCAATGTGTACGGAGATATCTCCGCCTACCCGGCTCGAGCTCTGCCCCTCAGGGAGAGGTACATAGAGATCATGGATCGCGTTCCCGAGAAGATCCTCTTCGGCACCAACGGCTTGGGCCTCAGGAGGTGCAAGGAGCAGTTCATGGAGCTCCCCCTCTCCGATGAGAAGAAGAAGATGATCCTCTACGATAACGCCAAAGCTCTCTTCAAGCTGTAAAGCTCAGAGCGAGGGAAGGAGGGCGTACTCGGCCGGAGATATGTAGAGCTCCTCGGGAATCGAAAGGCCCTCTTCTATGAGCTTCAAGACCTCTTCCTTCTGCTCGGGGAGCTTGTAGCCATCGTAGCTTCGGCTGAAGAGAGGCCTCACCCTCTCCCCCGAGAATATCTCCCCTCCGGAGGGGGAGCGGAAGGTGGGATTGAGGAAGTGATCGAAGCATAATCTGCTCTCGACTTTGAGCTCCTCCACGAAGATCCGAAGCTCCCTCAGGATCTCATGAGGGGAGAGGAGCTCGAACTCCCCTCTCTCCCACTCCTCCCACAGAGGGGAGCCCCGGCGGGGGGCGAGAGGCCTCAACCTTATGAAGTGAGGATTTATCTCGTTGAGAACCTCCGCGGTCTTGCGAGCGTGCCTCTCCGAAAGCTCCCTCCCTCCAAGCCCCGGCATCACATATTCCGAAAGCTCAAATCCCGCCTCCACGGCCTTCCTCCCCCCCTCTATATGCTGGGAGGCCGTTGCCCCCTTCTCCATTCTCCTCAGGATCTCATCATCTCCGCTCTCCAAGCCGACATGAAGCCTCACAAGCCCCGCCTCTCTGATCTCCTTGAGATCCTCGAAGCTCTTCCGATAGAGGGTGTGGGAGCGAGCGTAACTTGTTATCCTCTCCAGAGTCGGGAAGGTGGATTTCAGATGAGTTAAGATCTCGATGAGCTTGGGGGCCGGGAGGATGAGGCTGTTGGCGTCCTGAAGGAAGGCGGTCTTCGCTCCGGAGAGAAGCCAGTTCGCCACATTCACGAAGGGATGGTGGAAGGCGAGATCCGGAGCTTCCCTGATGAGAGCTTGGATCACGAGGGTGTTGAGAGCGCCTCCGAAGCCCAGCTTCCAAGAGCAAGCGCGAATCTCCGAAGCTATACAGGCGGCGGCGTCGATATCCTGTTTGACCTCCTCGACGGGCCGGAGCTCGAATTTCGCCCCCTTGTAGGTGGAGCAGAAGCGGCATCTGTTCCAAGGGCAATTGCGGGTCGCTCTTATAAGGAGCGAGAAAGACCCCCCTTCGCTGGGAGGCCTTATGGGCCCCATCTCGAAGGAGAGCTCCCTTATCCTCCTCGCGCTCTCCCTTATGCTCATAACCGGTAGCTCTCCGGAAGGAGCTCCTCGAGCTCCTCGAAGGAGAGGGTGTTCGCCCACTCGATCTCCCCCTCCGCAAGCCTCCTCGCCACCTCTTCTTTGAATCTCCTCCCGCTCCTCGCCACGCTCACCCTGAGGGGGAGGATCTTGGCGAGAACGGCATCCGGAGTTCCCCTCTCCCTCAGGATGATCTCCCTTCGTCTCGCCTTCTCCTCCCGGAAGTAAGCCGCGAGGGAGGGAAGCTCGTATTGAGAGGGAAGCTCGAAGCCTCGAAGGCGGCAGAAGAAGCGCTCCTCCAGGGGAAGGCCGAAGAGCATCCCCTTGGCGTCCACCCTGTAGAGAGCGTATCCGGAGCACTCCCCTCCGATGAAATCAAGCCATCCGCACACCGCCAGCCCATCTGAGGTCCATCCGAGGCAGAAGGGGCAGAGCGCTTCCTCCTCCCGCATCTTCATGCTTCGCATCGCCTCCTCGACGAGCTTCTTCCTCCTCTCCTCCTCTTCCCTCCTCCTCTCCGAAGCGCGGGAGATGAGGCGGGCGGCGAGCAGGAGCTCCCTCTCCTCCTCCCTCATCTCATACCCCTGCCTTAAAAGCCCCTCTATCTCCTCAATTCGGCGAAGGGGAACAAATAGAGGCCCCTCCGGAGGGGAGGCTCCGGGAAGAAGGAGCTTCTCCTCCTTCTTGGCTTTGGGGAAGAGAGGAACGCACACCATCTCCCTCGGCTTCCAATCCCAATCGCCTGAAGGTGGCGTCGATATGGCGGAGGCAGAGGGAGGGATCGAAGAGCCTCTCAAGCTCCTCTGGGGGGATGAGGGAGGCGATCCTCTCATCCTCCTTCAGGATCTCGAGGAAATCCCTCCCCTCCTCCTTCGCTCTGAAGGCCTTCTCCTGAACGAGATAATAAGCTTCCTCTCGAGACATCCCCCGCTCCACGAGCGCCAAAAGAACCTGCTGGGAGAAGATGAAGCCCTTCGTCTTTCGCAAGTTCTCCTCCATTCGCTCCGGATAAACCTTGAGATCTCGCATCACGTAGGTGAAGAGATCGAGGATGTAATCCAAAGCGAGGCAGGCATCCGGGAAGATCACGCGCTCGGCCGATGAGTGGCTTATATCCCTCTCATGCCAGAGGGGGATGTTCTCGAGAGCGGTGAGAGCGTAACTTCGAATGAGGCGGGCCAAGCCGCATATCCGCTCGCAGAGCTCGGGATTGCGCTTGTGAGGCATGGCCGAGGAGCCCGTCTGCCCTGGCTTGAAGGGCTCTTCCACCTCCCCGATCTCGGTGCGCTGGAGGCTTCTTATCTCGGTGGCGAATTTCTCCAGAGATGCGGCGATCAAAGCCAAAGCGAGCATGAATTCGGCGTGCCTGTCCCTCGAGATGATCTGAGTGGAGGCGGGGGCGACCTCCAAGCCGAGCTTCGCCAGAGCTTTCTCCTCGATCTCCGGGGGAACGGTGGCGTGAGTTCCCACGGCGCCCGAGATCTTCCCCACGGCCACGGCCCTCTTCGCCCGAAGCAACCTCTCCTTATTCCTTCGCATCTCCTCGACCCACTGAGCGAGCTTGAAGCCGAAGGTTATGGGCTCGGCGTGAACTCCATGAGTCCTCCCGATCATGATGGTATCTTTGTGCTCCAAGGCCTTCTCCTCAAGCACCTTCAGGAGCTCATCTAAATCTTGTAGGAGAAGGTCGGCCGCCTCACATAATTGCATCGCCAGAGCCGTATCCATGACGTCGGAGGAGGTGAGGCCGTAGTGAATATATCTGCTCTCCTCTCCCACGCTCTCGCTCAGAGCTTTGAGGAAGGCGGTCATATCGTGCTTTGTGATCTTGAGGATCTCCTGCATCCTCCCGAGATCCACCCTCGCCTTCCTCTTTATCTCCTCCACGGCCTCCGGGGGGATCTTCCCCGCCTCGCTCCACGCCTCGCATACGGCGATCTCCACCTCAAGCCACTTCCGGAATTTGTTCTCCTCCGACCATATCCTCTTCATCTCGGGTCTTGAATATCTCTCCACCACCTCTCTCAGCCCTCCCACGAGATAATACATAAGGGGGAAAAGCCAATTCAAACGGCGCGGGGATCGGGGCCCCAAGCGAAATACAGAGCTCCTATCGCGATCCCGTAAGCCGCGAGGAAGATCTTCAAGGCAGGAAGGTAGGAGCCCGCCTGATCGAAGATGTAGGCGGCGAAAGGAGGGCCGGCCAGAGATCCTCCGGCAAGCCCTATGAAGTGAACGAGGCCGTAAGCGAATCCGAAGAGCTCCGGGCTGAAGAGCCTGCGCACCACGAGGGGCATCAGGGTGGTCTCTCCCCCCATGGAGAACCCGAAGAGGGCGACGAAAAGCCAGAGGAGCGGAGATTCGGCTTCGACCTGCATGAGGATGAGGACGCCCAGAGCTTCAAGAATAAAGCACCCCAAGGTGACGTACCTCACGGGGAGGCGATCGCAAAGCCATCCCAAAACGAACTTCCCGGCTCCTCCTATCCCTCCCGTAAGGCCCACCGCCAAGGCCGCCGTCTTGGGGGAGATCCCCAGCGAGGTGAGCATCTTGCACTCGTGAAGCAGCACGCTCATGGTTCCGAAGTAGGTGAGGAAGAAGGCCGCGGAGACAAGCCAAAAGAGAGGGGATGCGAGGAGCGAATGAGAGCTTTGAGCCTTTGCTTTGTGAGCTTCGCTCGCGCCTTCGGGAGAGAGGGGGGAGGCGCCGATCACCTTCAGGGAGAGGGGGATGATGACGCCGAGGATCGCAAGGCCGAAGATGAGGAAGGAGAGGCGCCATCCCGCGATCTCTATGAGATGTTCGGCCAGGGGGGCGAAGAGAAGAGCTCCCAAGGAGATCCCGATCATCACGATCCCCATCGCCCTCCCCCTCCCTCTCTCGAACCTGCTCACCACCACCGTGCTC
>CAYRBX010000008.1:0-15582 GCA_964422695.1 uncultured Dehalococcoidia bacterium | reverse complement strand
GGGGAGGGTGAAGGTGGGGGCTTCGCAAATACGCCTTTCGATCTTGAGGCTATCCGAGGAGGAGTGGAAGGAGGAGCTTGAAAGGCTTTTGGATTTTCTCCTGAGGATATCCGAAAATTAACCTTGGGGGATGAAGGGGATCGCGAAGCCGAATATCGCTCTCCTCATCTTCTCCTTTACATTGTGCTTCCTCGGCCTTCTGGGCTTGAGCTCGGCCTCCGCTCGGGAGGCGGAGGTTCTGGTCCTGAGGGTGAAGGGGGAGATCGTTCCGGTCGTGGCCGATTACATCGAGCAGGGGATAAGGAGGGCGGAGAGGGAAGGGGCTTCGGCTGTGATCATAGGCCTTGAGACTCCGGGAGGCCTTTACAAGACGACTCAGGAGATCGTGCAGAGCTTTCTCGCGGCCGATGTTCCTGTGGTGGTTTATGTGGCGCATCTGGAGGAGGGCGGGAGATCGGCCTGCGGAGGATGGGCGGGCTCTGCGGGGACTTTCATCACCCTCGCCGCTCACGTGGCCGCGATGGCTCCGGGGAGCAGGATCGGAGCCGCCCATCCGGTGGCCGTGGGGCCGCAGGGAGAGCTTCCGGAAAGCTATGAGAAGAAGATCACCGAAGATGCCGCCGCCTTCATAAGGAGCATAGCCGAGCGCCGAGGTCGCGATCCGAAGCTCGCCGAGCTCGCCGTGACCGAGAGCCTCTCCTGGACGGCCGAAGAGGCCTACAAAGCCGGCCTTGTGGATCTCGTGGCTTCCGATCTTCAAACCCTCCTCTCAGAGCTTGAGGAGAAGGTGGGGAAGGTGAAGCTCGACACCGGAAGGGAGGTCCTCCTCCGCCTCAGAGGGGCTGAGATCAGATGGCACAAGATGAGCCCCATTCAGAAATTCCTTCAGGTGATAAGCGATCCCAATATCGCCTACATCCTCCTCAGCATAGGGAGCATCGGGCTTATATCGGAGATAGCTCATCCGGGGGCCGTATTCCCGGGGGTGGCGGGAGGGATATCGTTGTTCTTGGGCCTCTACTCCCTTCATGTTCTCGATGCTTGGTGGGCCGGCATCCTGCTCCTCATCTTGGGCTTCGCTCTGCTTCTGGCCGATCTCTTCGTGACGAGCCACGGAGCTCTCACGGCCGGAGGGATAGCGAGCTTGGTGTTCGGAGCTCTTATGCTCTTCAGCAGAGCCGAAGGAGGGGAGGCTTTCGCCATGGGGGTGAGCCCTTGGGCGATAGGGATTGTGGCCGGAGGAGCCGGGGCTTTCTTCGCCTTCGTCCTCCGGGCGATCATAAGATCCTACCGCCGTCCCGAAACGGGAGGTTATGGAGTTCTCATCGGCAAGACGGCGACGGTGAGAACCCCGCTCCGCCCCAAGGGGACGGTTTTCGTTCACGGGGAGCTCTGGGAGGCGGTGCTCGAGGAGGGATCGGCGGAGGCGGGAGAGGAGGTGATCGTGGTGGGAGCCGACGGCCTGAAGCTCAAGGTGAAAAAGAAGGAGGGAGGTGAGAGGAGATGAGCGTGGTAGTGGGGATCTTGGCGGGGATCTTCGCCATCATCCTTCTTGCCTCTTCCCTCAAGATCGTTCAGCAGTACGAGATGGGAGTGGTGTTCAGGCTGGGAAGGGTTGTGGGCACGAAGGGGCCGGGATTGCGCGCCATCATCCCCTTCATCGATCGCCTTCACAAGGTCGATATGCGGATTGTGACCTTGGACATCCCCTCTCAGGAGGTCATCACCAGAGATAACGTGACGGTGAGGGTCAACGCCGTAGTTTACTTCAGGGTGGTGGATGCGGTGGCAGCTTTGGTTCAGGTTTTGGATTACAGGTACGCCACCTTCCAGATAGGTCAGACCACCTTGCGGAACGTCTTGGGGCAGCACGAGCTCGATGAGCTCTTGACGCAGAGGGAGAAGCTCAATGAGGCCATTCGGAAGATCATAGATGAGGCGACCGAGCCATGGGGCATCAAGGTGATAATGGTGGAGATAAAAGATGTGGAGCTTCCCGAAACCATGCAGAGAGCGATGGCGGCTCAAGCGGAATCCGAGAGGGAGAGGAGGGCGAAGATCATTCACGCCGACGGGGAGTACCAAGCCGCCGCGAAGCTCGCGGAGGCCGCCCGCATGCTCGCATCCGAGCCCGTAGCCCTTCAGCTCCGATACCTGCAGACCTTAGCTCAGATCGCGACCGAGCGAACCACAACCCTCGTCTTCCCCCTCCCCTTGGAGCTGCTCTCGGCTCTCGCTCCGGATAGGAGGAGAAGAGAGGGATGAAGCTCTTGTGGAGCTGAGGGGATTCGAACCCCTGACCCCCTCCGTGCAAAGGAGGTGCTCTCCCGCTGAGCTACAGCCCCCAAATAAAAAAATTACATGGTGGGCCATCGTGGACTCGAACCACGGACCTCCGTCTTATCAGGACGGCGCTCTAGCCAGCTGAGCTAATGGCCCACCATGCAAAGCTCCGAGCACCTTAACCGCTGGATAGTGGAAGGAAGGTTGACGGTTCCTTTCGGACAGAGGGATTTCTCGCTCCCTCTGGCTGACCTGGAGTCAGCCCCTTGCGGGGCCGAACTCCTTAGAAAGGAGGTGATCCAGCCGCACCTTCCAGTACAGCTACCTTGTTACGACTTCGTCTCAGTCACCAGCCCCACCCTAGGCGATTGCCTCCGGGATCCCGAAGGATCCCGGTTGGCGCACCGACTTCAGGTGGTGCCAGCTCCCGAGACGTGACGGGCGGTGTGTACAAGGCCCGGGAACGTATTCACCGCCCCATGCTGATAGGCGGTTACTAGCGGCTCCGCCGTTCATGCAGGCGAGTTGCAGCCTGCAATCCGAACTGGGGCCGGCTTTTTGGGATCAACTCCCCCTCGCGGGTTCGACCCCTTTGTACCGGCCATTGTAGCGTGTGTGTAGCCCAGGGCATAAGGGCCATACTGACTTGACGTCATCCCCACCTTCCTCCCCCCTTTAGGGGGCAGTCCCCCTAGAGAGCGCAACTAGGGGCGGGGGTTGCGCTCGTTGCGGGACTTAACCCAACACCTCACGGCACGAGCTGACGACAGCCATGCAGCACCTGTGCCGGCTCCCAGGCAGGTGAAACCCTCCTGGGTCGTCCCCCTTTCGGGGTTCTACCACCGGCATGTCAAGCCCTGGTAAGGTTCTTCGCGTAGCATCGAATTAAACCACACGCTCCGCCGCTTGTGCGGGCCCCCGTCAATTCCTTTGAATTTCAGCCTTGCGGCCGTACTACCCAGGCGGGGCACTTAACGCGTTAGCTTCGGCACGGGAGGGGTCAGCACCTCCCATACCTAGTGCCCAACGTTTAGGGCGTGGACTACCCGGGTCTCTAATCCGGTTTGCTCCCCACGCTTTCGGACCTCAGCGTCAGGGACGGTCCAGGGGGCTGCCTTCGCCATCGGCGTTCCTCCCGATATCTGCGCATTTCACCGCTACACCGGGAATTCCGCCCCCCTCTCCCGCCCTCAAGCCCGGCAGTATCCCTCCCACTCTCCGGGTTGAGCCCGGAGCTTTCAGGAGGGACTTACCAGGCCGCCTACATCCCCTTTACGCCCAGTAATTCCGGGTAACGCTCGCCCCCCACGTATTACCGCGGCTGCTGGCACGTGGTTGGCCGGGGCTTATTCCCAGGGTACCGTCAAGGGCTTACGCCCCTTCTTCCCCTGGAAAAGGGGTTTACGACCCGAAGGCCGTCTTCCCCCACGCGGCGTGGCTGGGTCACCCTTTCGGGCATTGCCCAAGATTCCCTGCTGCTGCCTCCCGTAGGAGTCGGGCCCTTGTCTCAGTGCCCGTGCGGCCGGCCGTGCTCTCACACCGGCTACCCGTCATAGGCTTGGTGGGCCATTACCCCACCAACTACCTGATGGGCCGCGGGCCCCTCCCCAGGCGCCCCTCCGCGAGGGAGGAGCTTTGGTGCCGGGGAACTGCCCCACCGGCACGTTATGCGGGATTAGCCCGGTTTCCCGAGTTATCCCCCACCCGGGGGCAGGTTACCCACGTGTTACTCGCCCGTCCGCCGCTGGGATGAAGCCGAAGCTTCATCCCCGCACGACTTGCATGCATTAGGCCCGCCGCCAGCGTTCACCCTGAGCCAGGATCAAACTCGCGAGACTCAAAGAGCTCTCGCCAACCTTCCTTCCACTATCCAGTTGTTAAGGTGCTCGGAGGAGTATTTCCACTTTCCTTTATACCCCATCCCCCGCGGATTGTCAAGATGGGGGTGGGGGCTTGGGCGAGCCTTGTTCCCCGCCTGCCCTGCTGGTATAATGGCTCAGGGCTGAGGTGCGGGTCGCTCTTATAAGCTATACGCCGAATCCGGAGCTCGTGATCGCGGCGGCGGCGAGAGCTTCCACTTCTCGAAGGGAATGGGACTTCCCCCTCGAATCCGAAGACCCCCAGAAGATCCACTCCTTCCTCTCAAAGCTCCTCGCGGCCGGACACCTCTCCCCCTTCGAGCATGCGAGCTTCACCTTCGCCATCGAGGGGATCTCCCGGGTCGCCAGCCATCAGCTCGTAAGGCACAGGATCGCAAGCTATGTTCAGCAGAGCCAGCGCTACACTCCCATCTCATCTCCCAATTTCGTCATCCCCCCGACCATCGCCTCGAATCCCAAGTACAGAGGGGAATTCGAGAGGATCTTCAACGAGGCATTCAAGCTCTACTCGCAAATGGCGGAGGACGGCATCCCTCTCGAAGACGCCCGCTACATCCTCCCCTCGGCCGTGGAGACGAGATTGATCATGACCATGAACGCGCGGGAGCTCCTTCACGTGTGCTCCCTCAGGCTCTGCAATCGATCTCAGTGGGAGATAAGGGAGCTGTTCAAGAAGGTGAAGGAGGAGGTGAGCAAGGTAGCTCCGTTTCTGGGCTCTCACCTCCTCCCCAAATGCCACTTCCTCGGCTATTGTAATGAGTTGGAGAGCTGCGGCCTCTTTCCGAAAAGAAGTGAGAAGGAGGAAGGAGAATGCCGGCTCAGATCATCGACGGAAGGAAGATAGCGGAGGAGATACAGGAGGAGCTCAAGCGGAGGGCGGCCGCCCTGAAGGAGAGGGGGATCACTCCGGGCCTCGCGGCCATACTCGTGGGGGAGGATCCCGGCGCCCTCTCCTACCTCCGCCAGATCGAGAGATCTTGCGGCGCCGTCGGGATCCACTACGAGCTCGTGAAGCTCCCTCAGGAGACGACGCAAGCCGAGCTTCTGGCCACCATAAGGAAGCTCAATGAGGATCCCAAATTCCACGGGATCATCCTCCAAATGCCCCTTCCCAAACACCTGAACGCCCTTGAGGCGCAGAGCGCCATAGCTCCGGAGAAGGATGTGGACGGCACGAATCCCGTGAATATAGGGAAGCTGCTTCTCGGAGAGGAGGCCTTCTGCCCCTCCACTCCTCTCGGCGTCGTCGAGCTCATGGCGAGATCCAACATCGATCCGGGAGGGAAGAGGGTGGTGATCTGCGGCCGGAGCAATATCGTCGGCAAGCCCCTGATGGCCATGCTCGTTCAGAAGAAGAAGGGGGCCAACGCCACCGTGACCGTATGCCACACGGGAACCAAAGATCTCGCCTCCATCACTCGAGAGGCCGATATCCTGGTGGCGGCCATGGGGAGCGCTCACGCCATAAAGGCGGATATGGTGAAGGAAGGGGCCGTCGTCATAGATGTGGGCGTCAACGCCGTGAAGGATCCGGAGACCGGAAAGACGAAACTCGTGGGAGATGTGGACTTCGATGCGGTGAAGGAGAAGGCCTCGGCCATCACCCCCGTTCCGGGAGGGGTGGGGCCGGTGACCACCGCCATGCTCATCGCCAACACCATAAAGGCGGCGGAGAAAGCGGCGGGAATGTAAGCGGAGGGGATAGATGGGAGCCAAGATCTTGGACGGAAGGAAGATCTCTCAGGAGATCAGAGAGGAGCTCAGAGGGAGGGTCGAGAAGCTCAAGGAGAAGGGCATCATCCCGTGCCTTGCAGGAATCCTCGTGGGAGAGGATCCCGGATCTGTAACTTATGTCAATCTGAAGGAGAAGAGCGCCGAGGAGATAGGATTGAGATCCCATATGCTCAGGCTTCCGGAATCCACGACGCAGAGGGAGCTTTTGGATCATATAAGGAGATTGAACGAGGATCCGGGGGTTCACGGGATCTTCATCCAGCTTCCCCTTCCCTCGCATCTCGATGAGCAGGAGGCGCTGAACGCCGTCCTCCCCTCCAAAGACGTCGACGGATTTCATCCGGAGAACGTGGGGAGAGCGTGGCTGGGGCAGGAGGCCTTCGTTCCGGCGACCCCCATAGGCATAAAGGTGCTGGTGGAGCGATACGGTTATGATTTCAGAAGGAAGCACGTCGTCATCGTGAACACCGATAATCTCGTGGGGAAGCCTCTGGCCTCGCTTCTCGTTCAGGAGAACGTGGGAGCGAATGTGACTTTATGTCAGCCCGATACTCCGGATCTTGCGAATTTCACAAGAGCCGCCGATATCCTCGTCGTGGCGGTGAATCGTCCGGCTTTCATCACCGGAGATATGGTGAAGGAGGGGGTTATAGCGATAGATTTCGGCTACAGCTTGGTGGAGGATCCTCAAACGGGGAAGAAGAAGGCCAAGGGGGATTTGGATTTCGAATCCGTCAAGGAGAAGGCCGAGGCCATAACTCCGGTTCCGGGGGGCGTGGGGCCCATGACGGTGACCATGCTCCTCTGGAACACGGTGAGAGCCGCCGAGAGGGCTACGTGAAAAATTCTTGAAGGAGGGGTGCCATGCCGGTAAGGAAGCGATACCCTGTGCCGTCGGATATCGAGATCGCGCAGGAGGCGGAGCTCCTGCCCATCTGGGAGGTGGCCAAGAAGGCGGGGCTCTTGGAGGAGGAGATAGAGCCCTACGGAAGGTATATGGCGAAGATCGATTACAAGAAGGTGCTGGAGAGATTGAAGGACAGGCCGGACGGCAAGCTCGTCACGGTGACCGCCATCACCCCCACGCCCTTGGGGGAGGGGAAGACGGTGACGGCCATAGGATTGGGGCAGGCTCTGGCCCTCAAGGGCGTTAAGGTCATAAACACGATGCGAGAGCCCTCCAAGGGGCCCACTTTCGGAATAAAGGGCGGCGCCACGGGAGGAGGATACTCGCAAGCCCTCCCGATGGAGAACATCAACTTGCACTTCACCGGCGATATTCACGCCTGCGAGACGGCTCATAACCTCTGCGCCGCCGCCATCGATGCTCACATCTTCCACGGCAATCAGCTCCGATTGGATCCCAATGAGATCACTTGGACCTACTGCCAGGATCTCAACTCCAGAGCCCTCCGCAGGGTCGTGGTGGGGCTCGGAGGGAGGGCGGTCGGAGGCTACCCGAGGGAGACGGGCTTCGATATCACCGTGGCCACGGAGACGGCGGCCATAATCGCCCTCACCACCGGGCTCAAAGACCTCCGCGAGAGGATAGGGAGGGCGGTGGTCGGCTACACGTACGACAGGAAGCCGGTCACCTGCGAGGATCTGAAGGTGGCCGGGGCGATGACCGCCCTCCTCGTCGATGCGATAAAGCCCAATTTGGTTCAATCGACCGAAGGCCATCCCATTATCGTTCACGGCTTCCCCTTCGCCAACGTGGCTCACGGGAATAACTCCAATCTCGCCAACATGGTGGCCTTGAAGCTCGCCGATATCGTGATCACCGAAAGCGGATTCGGCGCCGATTGCGGATTCGTCAAGCTCGTGGACATCGGATGCCGCCAGAGCGGCGTGAAGGTGAGCGCCGCGGTCATCGTGGTCTCGATAAGAGCTCTGAAGCAGCACGGAGGAGCATATCATATGCGGCCGGGCATGCCCTACTCCGCGGTGAAGGAGGCCGCCGAAACCGAGAACCTGCCGGCCGTGGAGAGAGGCTGCGAGAACCTGAGACGTCATATCGAGATCGTCAGGGATCACGGAGTGAGGGCGATCGTGGCCATAAATCGCTTCATCACCGATACCGACAGGGAGATAGAGCTCGTGAAGCAGAAAGCTTTGGAGTTCGGCGCCGACGGGGTGGCCGTCTCCGAAGCTTGGGCTAAGGGAGGAGAGGGCGCTCTGGAGCTCGCCGAAGAGGTGCTCAAAGCTCTGGAGAAGCCCTCCGAGATGAAATTCACCTTCCCCGATGATATCCCTCTCGTCGAGAAGATAAGGATGGTGGCTCAGAAGGTTCACGGAGCCGATGATATAGAGCTCGCCCCGGAGGTGAAGCGGAGGATCGAGATGTTCGAGAGCTTCGGATGGCGCTGGCTCTCGGTCAATATGGCCAAAACCCACCTCTCGCTCTCCCACGATCCCAATTGGCTCGGCGTTCCCACGAACTACAAGATGCCCATTCGCGATATCAGGGCTTCGGTGGGGGCCGGATTCGTCTACCCCATCTGCGGAGCCATGATGACCATGCCCGGCCTGCCCTCCCGCCCCGCCTTCATGGACGTCGATGTGGATGTGGAGACCGGCAAGATAAAGGGGCTCTTCTGAAAGCTCATTTATGAGAGAGGGAAGAGGAGGAGGGGCAAAGCTCCCGAGGGGCTTTGCCCCTCCTCCCTTCAAATGCGGCTCTCGTCACCTCTCCGATAGATTATCGAAAGGGGTGATCTCCGCTCTGGGGATCTCCTCCCTCTTCGCCCTCATCCTGATCGCCGTCTTCATCTTCAAGGAGGCCTTCCCCGCTCTCGCCGAGCTCGGACCCGAGCTCTTCGGCACGAAGTGGGCTCCGGAGAGAGGGGAGTTCGGAATCCTCCCCCTCATCGCGGGATCCGCGGCCGTTACGGGGCTCGCCGTCGCCATAGCCCTCCCCCTCTCCCTGGGCTGCGCCATTTACTTCTCGGAGCTCGCCTCCCCCCGCTTCTATCGCTTCGCCCGCCCCGCGGTGGAGCTCCTCGCCGGAATTCCCTCCGTGATCTACGGGCTTGTCGGAATGACCTTCGTCGGCGGGATGATCTCCAGATTGGGAGGAGGCTCCGGCTCCTGCCTCCTCGCCGGAGGGATAGTGCTCGCCGCGATGATCCTGCCCACCATAGCCACCATAAGCGAGGATAGCATCAGAGCCGTTCCTCTCAGCTACAAGGAAGCTTCCTACGCCCTCGGGGCGACGCGCTGGCAGACCATTCGCCACGTCATCCTCCCGGCCGCCCGCCCCGGAATCATAGCCGGAGTGGTGCTGGGGCTGGGAAGGGCGATAGGGGAGGCGATGGCCATGATCATGGTCTTGGGGAACTCCCCCATCTTCCCCTCCTCGCTTCTCGATCCCGTTCGCACTCTCGCCGGAAGCATCGCGATCGAGCTTCCCACGGCCTATGGGCTTTGGGAGAACGCCGTTTTCGCCATAGCCGTGATCCTCTTCCTCCTCATCATGTTCTTCAACGGCTTCAGTTACCTCATCTACCGCAGGGGAGTGATAAGATGAGATTCAAAGCCGAGAGCCTCATTCTCAACTTCATTCGAGCTATGGGCCTCGTGGCCGTCTTCATCCCTCTGTTCATGATCCTGTACGTTCTGGCCGAAGGGCTTCCTGTCGTGAATTTCGAATTCCTCTTCACTCCTCCCAAGGGGGGATTGAGCGCGGAGGGGGGGATCTCATCATGCACCATAGCCACCTTATGGCTTCTGGGGTTCACGATGCTCATACTAATTCCTCTCGGAATAGGAGCCGGCATTTACCTCGCCGAATACGCTCCGGAGAATAAATTGACCGGCTTGATTCGCTATTGCATCGATCTTCTGGCCGGAATCCCCTCGGTGATCTTCGGAGCTTTCGGCTTCATCGCCTTCGTGGTGAGCTTGAAGCTCGGCTACTCCATTCTCGCCGGAGCGCTGACGCTCGCCATCCTCCTCCTCCCCTTCTTGGTGAGGACGACGGAGGAAGCTCTGAGATCGGTTCCCAGAACCTACAGGGAGGCCGCTCTCTCCCTCGGGGCGACCAGATGGCAGGCCCTGCGATATGTCCTCCTCCCGGCAGCCCTTCCGGGAATCCTCACCGGCATCATCCTGTGCATCGGGCGCGTTTTCGCCGAATCGGCCCCCCTGTGGCTCACCATGGGGGGGAGCGCCGAAACGCCCCTCTCGCCTCTGGATCCCGGAAGATCGCTTGCGGTTCACATCTTCTACCTCGCGATGGAGACCAGAGCTCCGGAGAAGGCCATGGGAACCGGCGCCGTCCTCATCCTCATCATCCTCATCTTGAATTTCCTCGTGCGCTGGATTTCGGCTAAGGTGAGAAGATTATAAGATCATGAGATCGCTCTTCTTCAGAAAGCGAAGGGAGGCCTCGCAAAAGCCATCCGGAGGGGAGAGTCGGATCTCAGCCCCTAAAGCCTCCGCTCCGGGCATCAAGCTGGAGACGAGGGATCTCAATTTCTACTACGGGGAGAAGCAGGTTCTCAAGAACATCTCCCTGAAGATCAGGGAGAAGCAGATCACGGCCATAATAGGGCCTTCGGGATGCGGGAAATCGACCTTCCTTCGAACTTTCAATCGGATGAACGACCTCATTCCGGGAGCTCGCCTGGAGGGGGAGGTGCTCTTGGACGGGAAGAACATCTACGATCCGGATGTGGATGTCGTCGAGCTTCGAAGGAGGGTGGGAATGGTATTTCAGCAGCCCAATCCCTTCCCCATGTCCATTTACGATAATGTGGCTTTCGGCCCCAAGATGCTCGGCCTCAATCGCAAGAGGGATCTCGACGAGATAGTGGAGAGGAGCTTGAAGCTCGCCGGGCTTTGGGATGAGGTGAAAGATGATCTCAGGAAATCGGGATTGGCCCTCTCGGGAGGGCAGCAGCAGCGGCTTTGCATCGCCAGGGTTCTCGCCGTGGAGCCCGAAGTGCTCCTCTTGGATGAGCCCTGCGCCAATCTCGACCCCATATCCTCGCTCAAGATCGAAGAGCTCCTCTTCCGCCTGAAGGAGCATTACACGATCGTGATAGTAACTCACAACCTCCAGCAGGCCGCCAGGATCTCCGATTGGACGGCCTTCCTCCTCATGGGAGAGATCATCGAGAGCGGCCCCACCGGGGAGATCTTCACCCGCCCCAAAGATCCCCGAACCGAGCAGTACATCACCGGCCGCTTCGGCTGATCTATAATATCCTTCTGCCCTTCGCATCAAGCCGCAAGGGAGGTGGGAGAAATGCTGCGCGAGAGCGTGGAGCTCGCCCTCCGGGAGCTATGCGAAGATGTTCGCATCATGGCTCAGATGACGGAAGAGGCCATCGAGCGCTCCATCACCGCCCTCAAGGAGAGGGATATCGCTCTGGCCGAGGAGGTGATCGCGAACGACAAGCTGCTCAACGCGAAGCGCTTCGAGATCGAGGAGAAATGCATTAAGTTCATCGCCACCCAGCAGCCGATGGCCGGAGATCTCCGCCTCATCATCGCCATCCTCAATATCATCGTGGATCTCGAGAGGATCGCCGATCACGCGGAGGGGATCGCCAAGATCGTCCTCATGATCGCCAACGAACCTCATCTCAAGCCCCTCCTGGATATCCCCCGCATGGCTCAGAAAGCTCGCGAGATGCTCCGCAAGAGCATCCGAGCTTTCTTAGATCGAGATGCGGAGGAGGCGAGGAGGATCTGCAGGGAGGACGACGAGGTGGATCAGCTCTACGATCAGGTCTTCAGGGAGCTTCTGATCTTCATGCTCGAAGATCCTCGCACGATCTCCAGAGCGACGAGGCTCCTCTGGGCCGCTCATAATCTGGAGCGCATCGCCGATAGGGTGACGAACATCTGCGAGCGCATCGTCTTCCTCGCGACGGGCAAGATGGAGGAGATAGGCGCTTCCAAATACTGATCCATGAGGGAGCAGCGGAGGATCTATGAGGAGATCGCCGAAAGCTGGTACGGCTTGCGACATCACACGAGATTCTCCTCCGAGCTTGGGGAGCTCCGAAGGAGATGGAAGGGCGGGAGGCTTCTCAATCTGGGATGCGCTCACGGCCCGGATTTCCTCCCCTTCAGGGGAGGGGATTTCGAGCTCATCGGAGTGGATTTCTCAAAGAACATGCTCCTCCTGGCCAAAAAGTACCGGGAGAAATTCCGCTTCAAAGCCGAACTTGTTCTCGCCGATCTCCGCTTCCTTCCCTTCGCCGACTCCTCCTTCGATTGGATCATCTCGATAGCCTCCCTTCACAACATAAAGGGAGGGGAGGAGAGGAGGAGGGCCCTGAGGGAGATGAGCAGAGTCCTCCGCCCGGGAGGGGAGATGTTCATCACGGTGTGGAATCGATGGCAGAGGAGATTCTGGCCCTTCAGGAAGGAGGTTCTGGTGCCTTGGAGGCGAAGGGGAGAGGTCTTCCTGCGCTATTACTACCTCTACACCCCCTTTGAGCTTAGAAGGGAGGTGAGGAGCTCGGGCTTCGAGATCCTCGAGATCTCCCCCGAGAGGAGCTTCCTCGGGAAGATCCCCCGCCCGCTCGCCAAGATCCTCCCGTTCTGGAAGAACATCTGCGTTCTGGCCCGCAAGCCTCCCCGATATTGACAAATTCGCCCCTTTCTTTTTAGGCTCAATGCAAGAATCGGAGGTGAGCTTCAAGATCTTCCTTCGCAGGGAATGGTGCAAGAGATGCGGCATTTGCATAGCATTCTGCCCCCAAGAGGCCTTGGGGCGGGATGAAGCCGGATACCCTTACCTCAAAGACGAGGGGAGATGCACCGGCTGCGGATGGTGTGAGCTCCGATGTCCGGATTTCGCCATAACGATCTCGGGAGGGGAAGATGGGGAGGGTGAAGCTCCTGCAGGGGAGCGAAGCCGTGGTTGAAGGAGCCATCGCCGCCGGCTGCAGGTTCTTCGCCGGCTATCCCATCACCCCCGCCAATGAGATAACCGAGGGATTCGCGAGAAGGCTTCCGCAACTCGGGGGAGTTTTCATTCAGATGGAAGATGAGATAGCAAGCCTCGGAGCGGTGATCGGCGCTTCTCTCGCCGGAGCCAAAGCCATGACCGCCACGAGCGGCCCGGGCTTCTCTTTGATGCAGGAGCATATAGGATATGCTTTCGCCGTCGAAGCTCCCTGCGTGATCGTCGAAGTCATGCGGGGCGGGCCGAGCACCGGCAATCCCACCTTCCCCTCTCAGGGCGATGTGATGCAAGCTCGATGGGGAGCTCACGGCGACACCTTCCCCATAGCGATCGCCCCTTCGACGGTGAGGGAATGCTTCGATCTCACCGTCAAGGCCTTCAATTTCGCCGAGAGATTGCGAACTCCCGTGATCCTCCTGCTCGATGAGATCATCGCCCATTTGAGAGAGGGGGTGGAGATCCCATCGGCGGAGGAGATCGAAATCGAGAATCGCAGGAAGCCGAAAGTCCCCCCCTCCGAATACATTCCCTACAAGCCGGGGGAAGACGGGGTTCCCCTTCTCGCCGATTTCGGAGAGGGGTACAGGTATCATGTGACCGGCCTCGTTCACGATATCTACGGCTTCCCCACCTCCGAGAGGGAGGAGATCCGGGCGTTTCACCGCCGGCTGAGGGAGAAGATCTTGAGGAATCGCTCTTATCTTGAGCTTTGGGAGGAATTCCTCCTCGAAGATGCCGAGGAGATCGTGATCGCCTACGGATCGGTGGCGAGGGCGGCGAGAAGAGCCGTTCGGGAAGCTCGAAGTTCGGGAAAGAAAGCGGGTTTGTTCCGGCTCATCACCATCTGGCCCTTCCCCGAGGAGAAGGTCGGAGAGCTCGCCCGGAGGGCCAAATTCATCGTCGTTGCGGAAATGAATTTGGGACAGATCGTTCTTGAGGTGGAGAGAGCGGTGAGGGGGAGGGCGCCGGTGATTCCGCTCAATAAGGTGGACGGCACCATCATCACTCCGGAGGAGATCTCGGAGCTCCTGAGATGAACGTGCAGGATTTCCTCAGACACCGGATGATGCCTCATATCCTCTGCCCGGGCTGCGGGTGCGGCATAGTGCTGGGAGCTCTTATAAGAGCGGTGAGGAACTTGGAGATCGACAGGAACAAGATCGTAGTCGTCTCCGGAATCGGATGCTCGGGAAGGCTTTCGGGGTATGTCGATTTCAACACCCTTCACACCACTCACGGCAGAGCGCTGGCCTTCGCCACCGGAGTGAAGCTCGCAAAGCCCGAGCTTTACGTCATCGCCATCATGGGGGATGGGGATGCGGCCGCCATAGGAGGAAATCACCTCATTCATGCGGCGCGAAGGAATGTGACCCTTACGGCTCTTGTCATCAACAACAGCATTTACGGCATGACCGGAGGGCAATACTCCCCCACAACCCCTTACGGAGCCAAAGCCTCCACAGCTCCTTACGGTCATATAGAGAGGGGGCTTGAGATCTGCGAGCTTGCGAGAGCGGCGGGAGCCGCCTTCGTGGCCAGAGGAACCGTTTACCACACCAAGCTTCTCATAAAGCTCATCGAGAGGGCGATCTTGAAGAAAGGCTTCTCCCTCATCGAGATCATCTCCCCATGTCCCGTCAATTACGGAAGGCGGAATATGATGAGCTCCGCGGTGGAGATGCTGGAATGGCAGAGGAGGAATGCCGTCGAGGTCGAGAGGGCGAAAACCATGCCCGCAGAGGAGCTTCGGGGGAAGATCGTGATCGGGGTGCTGGAGGATAGGGAGATCGTCCCCTTCGAAGAGGAATACGAAAAGCTCTGCGAGAGGGCGAGAAATGAAGCGAGCTGAGCTCTGCTTTGCCGGATTGGGAGGGCAGGGCTTGATCCTCGTGGGGATGATATATGCCGAAGCCGCTCTCCTGGAGGGGAAGAAGGTCGCGCAAACGCAGAGCTACGGGCCGGAAGCGCGCGGGGGGGCGAGCCGCTCGGAGGTCGTCATAAGCGAGGAGGAGATAGATTACCCCTTCGCCTCAAAGCTCGATCTGCTCCTGGCCATGTCCCAAGAGGCTCACGACGCTTACATCAGGAAGCTCTCGAAAGAGGGCATCCTCATCGTGGATTCGACTTACGTGCGATCTCCGAGCTCCTCCTTCCGCCTCTTCTCCTTCCCCTTCACCGAATTGGCCAGAGAGCGATTGGGGAGGGAGATCACGGCCAATATGATCGCCTTGGGGGCCGTAACGCGCATCTCGGGCTACGTGAGCCCGGAGGCTGTGGAAGAAGCCCTCCTGCGCAGAGTCCCCCCCGCCATGAGGGAGGCGAACAGAAAGGCTTTCAAATTGGGATTGGAGCTTCCCCAGAAGCCTTGAATTTCAGCCCCCTTTGAGGGCTTTGATGAAGCTATCTATATCGATGGCGGCCATCGTCAGCGTCTCCAGAGTTCCCCTCGAGCCCAGCTCCACGGCCACCTGCACGATCACCTCATCCGAGGGGGCTTCGAGGATGTTCACGAAATCATAAGGCCCCAAAAGCGCGTATTGAGCTTTTATCTTGGCCCCCATAGCCTCAACCTCGCGATTGACCTCCTTTATCCTCTCCGGCCTCTCCTTTATGGTCTCCCTTCCCGCCGCCGTGAGCTTGGTGAGCATCACGTAAGTCGGCATCCCTTCCACCCCCCAAGTTGTAATGCGGAGAATTATTATAGAAGGAGATGGAGGAGCTCAGGCTCGTTCTCACCGATATCGCCCCGAGCGGCGAGGC
>CAYRBX010000007.1:0-16583 GCA_964422695.1 uncultured Dehalococcoidia bacterium | reverse complement strand
CTTTACCCCGGACCCGAGAACTGCATAGAGACGGCCGCAAAGGAGGAGTACAGGAAGAGGATGGAGATGTGCCTTCGGGGAGAGGCGGGGGAGGAGCTGGAGGAGGAGATAGAGCTCCTCCGCGCCTTCTTGGAGAAGGCGGATTTCCGAAAGCTCCGAGCCGAATGCGAGCCCCTCATCCTCAGAGGATGCAGGGTGAGGTTCGTGCTCACGAAGGGGGAAGAGGGGTTTGATTACAGGATAGAGGTCGAGTAAATCACCCTCCGGCAAGCCTCCTCAAGGCCTCCTCGTACCTCCTTCCCAGATCCTCCAAGATCTCAGAGGGGATCTCCGGCGGAGGGGCATCTCCCGCCCATCCCCGCTCCGAAAGCCAGTTCCTCAGCGGCTGCTTGTCGAAGCTCTCGGCGATCCCCCTCTCCTCCCACTCCTCCAGCTTCCAGAACCTGCTCGTGTCGGGGGTGAGGAGCTCGTCTATGAGGGAGAGCTTCCCCTCTATGAAGCCGAATTCGAATTTGGTGTCGGCTATGATGATCCCCCTCTCCCGAGCGTACCTCTCGGCGAAGGAGTAGATCTCCAGAGATCTCTCCTCAAGCTTTCGGGCGACCTCCTCCCCCACAAGCTTTGAGAGCTCCTCCCTCGAAAGAGGCCTGTCGTGCCCGGCCTCCTCCTTGGTCGTCGGGGTGAAGAGGGGCTCGGGAAGCTTGGCTCCCTCCCGAAGCCCCGGGGGCAGCTTCCTTCCCCACACCGTCCCCCTCTCCCTGTACTCCCTCCAAGCCGATCCCGCAAGATACCCTCTCACGATGCATTCGACGGGTATCCTCTCCGCCCTCCTCACGAGCAGCGACCTCCCCTCAAAGGCCTTGGGGAAGCTCCTCCCGTAGCTCTCCTCAAGCTCCCTCACATCCTCCACAAGCTTTATGAGATGATTCGGAACGAGATCCCGGGTCTTCTGGAACCAGAAGGCGGAGAGGCGGGCGAGGATCTCCCCCTTCTTGGGCACCCCTCCCGGAAGGACGACATCGAAAGCCGAGATCCGATCGGTGATCACGAGGAGGAGGGTCTCGTCATCGAGGAGGTAGGTGTCCTTCACCTTCCCTCTGTGAACGAGGCCCGGGAGGTCCGAGCGCAGGAGGAGCTCCGGCATCTCCTACCTCTCCTCCCGGCATTCTCGACATAATCCGAAGATGGCGAGATGCCGGAGCTCGGGGAGGAAGCCGTGCTTCTCCATGAGGGCTTGGCGAAGGGGCTCCAGATCCGCTTCGTCCACATCTATCACCTTGTGGCATTTCCTGCAGATGAGGTGATGATGATGGCCTTTCTCTATGTGGTGGTAGCGCAGAACCCCGTCTCCGAAATCCGTTTCGGTCACAAGCCCCAAGCTCTTGAGGAGCTCCAGGGTTCTGTAAACCGTGGAGATGTTGACGCCGGGAAAGCAGGCTTGTATCTGCTTGTAGATCTCCTCAGCGGTTATATGCCCCTCCGTGCTGTGAAGCACCTGGAGGATCATGATCCTCTGGGGCGTGAGCTTAAACCCCTTCTCCTTCAGGATCTGAAAGCAGCTCACCTTCCTCCTCTCCCTCCTCTCTACTTCGCCTCAGCTCCTGCGGGAAAGCGGAGGGGGTGGGATTCGAACCCACGAGGGATTTGCTCCCCAACGGTTTTCAAGACCGTCCCCTTCGACCGCTCGGGCACCCCTCCTCATCAGAAATTTAATTGAAATCGAAGGGATTTCTCAAGCCGCGCAGGATCGGGAGGGCGGGGGGATCCTCTCGATCCCCATGTAAGGGCGGAGGACTTCGGGAATGATGATGCTTCCGTCCGGCTGCTGGTAGTTCTCCAGAATGGCCGCGAGAGTTCTCCCTATGGCGAGGCCGCTTCCGTTTAAGGTGTGAACGTATTCGGGCTTCGCTCCGGGGCGGGGGCGGAAGCGGATGTTCGCCCTCCGCGCTTGGAAGTCCTCGCAATTGCTGCAGGAGGAGACCTCTATGTACCTCCCCTCTCCCGGAAACCAAGCTTCGATATCGTACTTCTTGGCGGCGGAGAATCCCACATCTCCGGCGCACATCAGAGTGATCCTGTAGGGGATCTGAAGGCGGCGCAGGACCTCGGCCGCCTCCTCGACGAGCTCCTCAAGCTCCTCGTAAGATCTCTCGGGCTCCACGATCTTCACGAGCTCCACCTTATCGAACTGATGAACTCTTATAAGCCCTTTGGTCTCCCTCCCCGCCGCTCCGGCCTCCCGGCGGAAGCAGGGGGAGAAGGCCACGTACTTTATGGGGAGGGATCCGGGCTCCAAGATCTCATCTCGATGCAAGTTCACCAGAGGCACTTCGGCGGTGGGAATGAGGTAGAGATCGTCGAGCTCGCAGCGGTACATATCCTCCTCGAATTTGGGAAGCTGCCCCGTCCCCTCCATCACCTCCCTCTTCACGAGGTAGGGAAGCCAGATCTCGGTGTAATTGTGCTCCTTCACGTGAAGGTCGAGCATCCAGTTGATGAGCGCCCTCTCGAGCCTCGCCCCCTCATCTCTGAGCACGTGAAATCTGCTCCCGCTGAGCTTCACCCCTCTTCTCGTATCCAGAAATCCCAGCCTCTCCCCTATCTCCCAGTGGGGGAGGGGCTTGAAGCCCAGATCTCTGGGCTCCCCCCAGTACCTCACCACCACGTTCTCGCTCTCATCTCTCCCCTCCGGAACGCTCGGGTGAACGACGTTGGGGATGTGGAGGAGGATCTCCCCCAATTTCGCTTCGATCTCCTTCGCTCTGCCCTCAAGCTCGCTCACCCTCTCCCTCAGCCCCCTCAGCCTCTCGATCTCGGAGGCTTCGGGCTTCCCTCCCGATCTCCCTATCCGGCGGCTTTCGGCTTTGAGCTCCGCCCTCAGGGAGTCTATTTCGGCCACAAGGCGCCTTCGCTCCTTGTCGAGCTTCAAGACCTCATCGATCTTCTCCTCCCCCTCCCCTCTTCTCCTCAGGGATTCCCGAAGCTCCTGCTCCCTCTCCCGAACGAATTGCAGAAGGCCGAAGATCTCCATCCTCTCACTCCCTCTCCTTGGGCCGGAAGAAGGGGAATAAGATCACCTCCCTGATCGACGTGTGGCCGGTGAGGATCATGACCAGGCGATCTATCCCCACCCCCAATCCCCCCGTCGGGGGCATTCCGTGCTCCAGAGCGCAGAGGAAATCCTCATCGAGCCTCTCCGCCTCCTCGATCCCCAGAGCCGCTCTCATCTTCTCCTGCTCCACAAGCCTCTCCCTCTGCTCGATGGGGTCGTTGAGCTCGGTGTAGGCGTTGGCCACCTCCATCCCCCCGATGAAGAGCTCGAACCTCTCCACGAGCGAGGGGTCCTCCGGCTTTCGCTTGGCGAGAGGGGACATCTCCACGGGGTAATCGATGATGAAGGTGGGATTCAGGAGATTGGGGGCGACGAATTTGGAGAGGAGGTGGTCGATGAGCTTCGCCCTCCCTCCTCTCTCCTCGACCTCGATCCCCCTCCTGCGCATGGCTTCGGCCAGGGAGCTTGTATCCTCATGTTCTCTTATATCTATTCCGCTCCACCTCTTTATCGCCTCGATGAGGGGGATGCGAGGCCAGGGAGGGGAGAGGTCGATGATCTTCCCCTCGAATTCAATGCTTCTCGTTCCCAGAACCTCATCGGCCACATAGGAGATCATCTCCTCGACCATCCTCATGACGTCGTTGTAATCGGCATAAGCTTCGTAGCTTTCCATCATGGTGAACTCCGGATTGTGAACCGAGGAGATCCCCTCGTTTCGGAAAACCCTTCCGATCTCGAATACCTTATCGAATCCGCCCACGATGAGGCGTTTGAGATGAAGCTCGGGAGCTATGCGAAGGTAGAGGGTTTGATCCAGAGCGTGAAAGTAGGTGGAGAAGGGGCGGGCCAGAGCTCCCGCCGGGATCTGCTGCAAGATGGGGGTTTCCACCTCGATGAAGCCGCGGGATTCCATGAACCTCCTTATCGCCGAGATCACTTTGGAGCGAATGAGGAAGGTCCTCCTCGTCCTCTCGTTGGCGATGAGATCCAAGTACCTCTGGCGATATCGCTTCTCGACATCGGTGAGGCCGTGCCACTTCTCGGGAAGAGGCCTCAGGGCTTTGCTCAGAGGCTCGAAGCTTCGAACTTCGACGGAGATCTCTCCGGTCTTCGTTCGAAATAAAGGGCCTCTCGCGCTTATGAAATCTCCTATATCGAGATCCTCAAGGAGCGAGTACCTCTCCTCCCCCAAGATATCGCGTCGAAAATAAAGCTGTATCTTCCCCGTTCCGTCTCGAAGATCCAAGAAGGTGACCTTCCCCATATTTCTTGCGGCGATGATCCTTCCGGCTACGGCCACCTCATCGCCGCTTCCCTCCTCCGCGAGCTTCCTCGCTTCGGAGATGGGGTGAGAGCGGAAGGCTCGGGGGGGATAGGGATCGAATCCCTTCTCGCGAAGGCGCTGGAGCTTCCTCAATCGCTGCCTGAGGAGCTCCTCCTCCCTGCTCATCTCTCATTCAAGGCTTATGATCTTGAGCTTGTAAGCTCCTCCCGGAGCTCGTATCTCCACCTCCTCCCCCACCTTCCTGCCGAGGAGGGCGCGCCCCACGGGAGATTCGTTTGAGATCTTGCCGCTCAGAGGATCGGCCTCGGCGCTCCCCACGATGGTGAAGGTCATCTCCTCATCGCTCTCATCTCTCACCCTCACCTTGGATCCCAATCTCACCACATTCTCCTCGCCCTCCCTCTGCTGGATCACCGACGCCCTCTTTATGAGCTGCTCCAGAGCGAGGATCCTGCCCTCGATGAAGGCCTGCTCGTTCTTGGCTTCGATGTACTCCGGATTGTGATCCGCCCCCTCGATCTCCTTGGCCTTCTGTATTTTGGCTATGACTTCGGGGCGCTTCACCGTGATGAGATACTCGAGCTCCTTCTTCAATTTCTCCAAACCCTCGGGGGTTATGGTCACCTCTCTCTCCCGCATTTCAAATCCCTCCCTCCGGCTTCTTCAAGGGGAATTCGGCGGGAGTTCGCTTCGGGAAGGAGAAATCCATTCCGGATTTCCCCTTATCTCGCATTGTAAGGAAAAGGCGGAAGCTTTGTAAAGATGGAATCATCTCGCGCTCTGGGATATAATTTCAATGTCGGGAGAGGTGGCCGAGTGGCTTAAGGCGCCGCTCTCGAAAAGCGGTAGGAGCCCAAAAGGCTCCTCGTGGGTTCGAATCCCACCCTCTCCGCGGAGAGGTGCCGGAGCGGACGAACGGGCGCGCCTGGAGAGCGCGTAGGGGGGTGGAGAGACCTCCCTCGTGGGTTCGAATCCCACCCTCTCCGCTCACCCCGCCGAAAATTCGAGGGCTTTGATTTTTTATGCCTCTTTCAAAGCTTTCCCTTCGCGCCGAGAAATTGAGGAGGTGCGGGGATGAAAGTGCATGAGTATCAGGCGAAGGAGCTTCTCGCCGCCTACGGGATTCCGATCCCCAGAGGGAGGGCGGCCAGAACCCCCGAGGAGGCGGAGGAGATCGCCGCCGAGATCGGGGGAAGGGTGGTGGTGAAGGCGCAAATTCACGCCGGAGGAAGGGGGAAGGCGGGAGGGATAAGGACGGCCGAGAATCCGCAGGAAGCCCGGAAGATCGCGGAGGAGCTTCTGGGCAAGAAGCTCGTCACCTTCCAGACCGGACCTCAGGGAGCTCCGGTGAACGCGGTGTTGGTGGAGGAGGCTCTGAGCCCCGAGAAGGAGCTTTATCTCGGCATCGTTCTGGATTCCACCGTCTTCAAGCCGGTGGTGATGGCGAGCGATGCCGGAGGGATGGAGATCGAGGAGGTGGCTCAGAGGTATCCGGAGAAGATCTACAAGACCTGGGCGGAGCCGGGAAGGGGCATCGTGCCCTATCAGGCGAGGGAGCTCGCCTTCAAGATGGGCCTCAAGGGAGATGCCTTCCGGGCGGCCGTCGATCTCATCCCCAAGCTCTATCGCCTCTTCGCGGAGAAGGATTGCTCTCTCGTGGAGATAAACCCCTTGGCCCTCCTTCCGGACGGAAGGCTCGTGGCGATGGACGCCAAGATAAACTTCGATGACAACGCCCTCTTCCGCCATCCGGAGATAAAGGAGATGAGAGATCCCTCTCAGGAAGATCCCCTGGAGGTCGAAGCCAAGAGCAAGGGCATAGAGAATTACGTGAGGCTCGACGGGGATATAGGGATCGTGGTCAACGGAGCCGGCCTCGCCATGGCGGTGATGGACGCCCTCAAGCTTGCCGGAGGGAGGCCGGCCAACTTCCTCGACATCGGAACGGTGAACAGATCCGAGAGGGTGGTTCACGCCTTTCACATTCTGGCGAGCGATCCCAACGTCAAAGCGGTTCTGGTGAACATCTTCGGAGGGATGGCCAGAGTTGATGTGATAGCCGAGGGCTTGGTGCAGGCCGCGAGGGAGCTCGGAGATCGCATGCCTCCCACCGTCGTGAGGCTCGCCGGAACGAATCTCGCCGAGGGGGAGAGGATCCTATCCGAATCCGGAGTGAAATTCGCTCGAGCTTACTCGTTCTGGGAGGCCGCGAAGAAAGCGGTGGAGCTCGCAAGAGGCGAGAGCAAGGAGGGAGGGCGATGAGCATACTCGTGGATGAGAACACGAAGCTTCTGGTTCAGGGGATCACGGGAAGCGAGGGCTCCTTCCACACGAGAGCCTGCATTGAATACGGAACCAAGGTCGTCGCGGGAGTGACCCCCGGAAAGGGGGGGATGATGTGGGAGGGGAGGGTTCCGGTCTTCAACACCGTGGCCGAAGCGGTGAGGGAGACCGGAGCCAACGCGAGCATCATCTTCGTCCCCGCCCCCTTCGCCGTCGACGCCATTTATGAGGCCGCCGACGCGGGGCTCAATCCCATAATCTGCATCACGGAGGGAATCCCTCCGGCCGATATGATCTCGGCCCGCCATTATCTCAAGCAAAAGGGGATATGGCTTATAGGCCCCAATTGCCCCGGCATCATCTCCCCGGGCAAGTGCAAGGCGGGGATCATGGTGGCCGAGGCCTTCATGCCGGGCCCGGTGGGGGTGTGCTCGAGGAGCGGCACCCTCACCTATGAGGTGGCCGCCATGCTCACCGCCATCGGAATAGGGCAATCGACTTGCGTGGGCCTCGGTGGGGATCCGGTTCCGGGAACCACCTTCGCCGAGGTCTTGGAGCTCTTCGAGAGGGATCCCGAAACCAAAGCCGTCGTCCTCATCGGGGAGATAGGAGGGACGTTCGAGCAGCAGGCGGCCGAGGTGATAAAGAGGATGACGAAGCCTGTGGTCGCCTTCATCGCCGGGGTCACGGCTCCTCCCGGAAGGAGGATGGGGCACGCCGGAGCGATCATCACCGGGCCCGCCGCGAGAGCCGATGAGAAGATGAGGGTTCTGAGGGAGGCGGGGGCCGCGGTGGTGGAAAGCCCGCATCTCATTCCGGAGAAGGTGAGGGAGGTCTTGGGAGGATAAAGGGCGAAGCCCTCTTTTTGGGCGGCGGAGCTCCTGCGGCTTCGCCGCTCTCTTTTTTGCCGGATGAGGTATAGTGTAACTTGCCCGGAGGGAAAATCTTTCTCGGGAGGAAGGGGGGATGCTGGATATTCAATCCGCGGAGAGGGAAGCTCAGAAGCTGCTGCTGGCCAAATTCCCCGATTCGGAAATTCGCTTCAGGAAGGCCTCTCCCATACTCATGGGAGGGCATTTCATCTACGTGTTCGAAGCCGAGCTCAAGGTCGGGGAGAGTACGAGGAGGGTGAGAGTTCAGGTGCACGGGGAGGAGGGGAAGGCGGTGGGGTACGATCTTGAGCCGTTCTGAGGGGGGAATTTATGCGGAGCGATACCCTCAAGAAGGGGATCGGAAGGGCTCCTCACCGAGCCCTCCTCCACGCCGTCGGCGTCTCCAGATCCGATCTCTCAAAGCCCTTCATCGGCATAATCAACACCTACAATGAGATAATCCCCGGACATCGCCATCTCGACATGATATCGAGAGCGGTGAAGGAGGGGGTGAGGAGCGCGGGAGGGGTTCCCTTCGAGGTGAACGCGATCTCGATATGCGACGGGCTTGCGATGAATCATCTGGGGATGAGGTACAGCCTCCCCAGCAGAGAGCTCATCGCGGATTCGATCGAAGCGGCGGCGATCGCTCACGCTTTCGACGGACTTGTGTTCGTGGGGAGCTGCGATAAGATCGTCCCGGGGATGTTGCTCGCGGCGGTTCGGCTCGATATCCCCTCCATCTTCATCTCCGGAGGGCCGATGCTCGCCGGGGATTTCAGGGGGAGGAAGGTCGATTATCACGATATCTTCGAGGCGGTCGGGAGGGCGGAGAAGGGAGAGCTTTCGGAGGAGGAGCTCGGGGAGCTGGAGCGCGCCGCCTGTCCGGGAGCGGGAAGCTGCGCGGGGCTCTTCACGGCGAACACCATGAACTGCCTCGTCGAAGCTCTGGGGATGAGCCTCTGGGGGAACGGGACGATTCCGGCCGTCGATGCAAGGCGCTTGGAGCTTGCCCGAGCGGTGGGGGAGAGGGCGGTGGCCTTGGTGGAGGAGGATCTCCGCCCCTCCAAGATCATCACGAGGGAGGCGATTCACAACGCCTTCGTGGTCGATATGGCCTTGGGGGGAAGCACCAATACCGTGCTCCACCTCCTCGCTCTGGCCTTCGAGGCCGGAGTGGAGTTCAACTTGGAGATGGTGGATATGATAGCGCGCCGCGTTCCCTGCATCGTGCGCCTGAGCCCCGCTTCGAATTTGCATCTTGAGGATCTGGATAGAGCCGGGGGTATCCGGGCGGTGATGAAGGAGCTTGAGCACCTCCTCAACTTGGAGGTCATGAGGGTGAGCGGGAGGACCTTGGAGGAGGATCTCAGAGGGGCTTCGGTCAAGGACGGGAAGGTGATCCGATCGGCGCAGGATCCTCATTTCAGAGAGGGGGGAATCGCGGTGCTGTGGGGGAACCTCGCCCCCGAGGGGGCGGTGGTCAAGGCCGCCGCCGTCGCCCCCGAGATGCTCCGTCATGAGGGGCCGGCGAGGGTTTACAACTCGGAGGCCGAGATGGTGGAGGGGCTTCGGAGGGGGGAGATAAGGCCGGGGGATGTGGTGGTCATAAGGTATGAGGGGCCGAGAGGAGGCCCCGGCATGCCCGAGATGCTCATGCCCACGGCCATGCTTGTGGGGATGGGGCTTGACGGGAAGGTGGCTCTGGTCACCGACGGGCGCTTCTCCGGAGCCACGAGAGGAGCCGCCGTCGGCCACGTCTCCCCCGAAGCCGCCGCGAGAGGCCCTATCGCCGCCCTGAGGGATGGGGATATCATAGTGATAGATATCCCGGGGAGGAAGCTTGAAGTGAAGCTATCCTCCGAGGAGATGGAGAGGAGGCTTGAGGAGGTTCCTCCCTTCAAGCCCAGAATCGAGAAGGGGATGCTCGCCCGATATGCCGAGAGGGTGCAGCCGGCGAGCCGGGGAGCGGTGATGAGATGAAGCTGAAGGGGGCCGAGATAATATGCGAGTCTCTCACAAAGGAAGGAGTTGAGGTGATCTTCGGGATTCCCGGAGGGGCCCTCCTCCCCCTCTACGACGCCCTCCCCCGATATCCATCCCTGCGCCACATCCTCGTGAGGCATGAGCAGGCCGCGGCTCACGCGGCCGACGGATACGCCAGGGTGACGGGAAAGGTGGGGGTTTGCTTCGCCACCTCCGGCCCGGGGGCGACGAATCTGGTCACGGGAATAGCGAACGCATACCTTGATTCCGTTCCCGTGGTGGCGATAACGGGGCAGGTGGCAAGGGCTTTCATAGGCAAGGACGCCTTTCAGGAAGTCGATATGATGGGGATCTCCCTCCCCATAACGAAGCACAATTACACCGTGAGGAGCGCTCAGGAGATCGCCCGCGTGATACATGAGGCCTTCTTCCTCGCCCGCACCGGCCGCCCCGGCCCCATTCACATAGACGTGCCCAGAGATGTGCTGGTGGAGGAGGCCGATTACAGCTATCCGGCGAAGATCGAGCTTCCGGGCTACAAGCCCACCTTGCACGGACATCCCCAGCAGATAAGAAGAGCGGCGAAGCTCATAAACGAAGCCGAGCGCCCCGTCATCATCTCCGGCCACGGGGTTATAATCTCGGGCGCCGAGGGGGAGGTGCGGGAGCTTTCCAGAAGAGCTCAGATCCCCGTCGCCTTCACCCTCTTGGGCTTGGGGGCCCTCCCCTCCGACGATCCTCTGAATTTGGGGATGCTGGGAATGCACGGAACCGCTTGGGCTAATCTCGCCGTGAGCCGATCGGATCTCGTGATCGCGGTGGGAATGAGGTTTGACGACAGGGCGACGGGAAGGCCCGACGCCTTCGCCCCTCAAGCCAAGATAATACACATAGATATCGATCCCGCCGAGATAGGGAAGAACATCCGGGCGGATATCCCCATAGTGGGCGACGCCAAGCTCGTGCTCCAAGAGCTTCTGAAATTCGTGGAGCCCAGATCTCACGAGGAGTGGCTTTCTCAAATAGAGGAGTGGAGGAGGCTTTATCCCATCGAGATCCCCGAAGATGAGGAGCTTCCCCCTCAATTCGTGATCAGCAAGATATCGGAGGTCATGGAGAGCGACGGCATCGTGGTCACCGGAGTGGGACAGCATCAGATGTGGACGGCCCTCCTCCTCAAGCACCGCCATCCCAGAGGCCTTGTGACCTCCGGGGGATTGGGGACGATGGGCTTCGAGCTTCCGGCCGCCGTGGGTGCGAAGGTGGGATGTCCGGATAAAGAAGTGTGGGCGGTGGCGGGGGACGGCGGATTTCAGATGACCGTTCAGGAGCTCGCCACAATAGTTCAGGAAAAACTTGACATAAAAATAGCCATCATCGACAACGGGTACCTCGGGATGGTGAGGCAGTGGCAGGAGCTGTTTTGGGAGAGGAGGTATGTGGCCTCGAGGCTTGTGAATCCGGATTTCGTGAAGCTCGCCGAAGCTTATGGCATCCCCGGGCTCAGGGTGATGAAGAAGGAGGAGGTCGTTCCGGCTCTCCTCAAGGCCAAAGAGCACAAAGGGCCTTTCCTCCTCGATTTTGCGGTCGAGCCGGAGGAGAAGGTGTTCCCGATGGTGGAGCCTGGAGCTCCTCTGGAGAAGTTCCGAGTGGGGAAGAGGGAGGGATGAGGAGAGAGCTCCACACGATCATAGCTCTGGTGGAGAACAGGCCCGGCGTTCTCAACAGGGTGGCCAGCCTCTTCCGCCGCCGCGGATTCAATATCGAGGAGATCACGGTGGGGGATAGCGAGAATCCGAATCTCGCTCGGATCACCCTCGTCGTGGGGGGAGGCCCTCAGGAGCTGGAGCAGGTGCGAAAGCAGCTGGAGAAGCTCGTCGAAGTCGTGAAGGTCTCGGATGTGACCTCCGATAAGATCGTCGCTCAGGAGCTTGCTCTCATAAAGGTGAAAGCCCCTTCGGGAGCTCGAAGCGAGATCGTGCATCTCGCTCAGATCTTCGGAGCCGAGATCCTGCATGTGGGAAGCGAGACCATGATCTTGAAGCTCGCGGGGGAGGAGGAGAAGCTCGACACATTCATAAAGCTCCTCCGAAGCTTCGGAATAAAGGAGCTCGCTCGAACCGGAAAGATAGCCATGGTCTGCGAGGGGGAGTGAAGATGGCGAGGATCTACCGGGAGGAGGATATCGCTTTGGATCATATAAAAGAAAAGCTTGTGGGGATTTTGGGATACGGAAGTCAGGGGCACGCTCACGCTCAGAACCTCCGCGACAGCGGCTGCCGGGTGGTGGTGGGAGTGAGGAAGGGGAGGTCTTGGGAGGCGGCAAGAAGCGACGGATTTGAGGTCCTTCCCCCCGAGGAGGCAGCAAGGAGAGCCGATATCATCGCCATGCTCGTTCCCGATCCCGCGCAGCCTCAGATCTACCGGGAGGCGGTGGAGCCCGGCCTCTCCCCCGGAAAGGCGCTTCTCTTCGCTCACGGCTTCAACATACGCTTCGGGCAGATCATCCCCCCTCCTTACGTGGATGTGATCTTGGTCGCTCCCAAATGCCCCGGTCACGTCCTGAGGGAGCTTTACCGAAACGGAACGGGAGCTCCGGCGCTCGTGGCCGTTCATCAAGATGCGAGCGGCAAAGCCAAAGAGACGGCTTTGGCCTACGCCAAGGGGATAGGATGCGCTCGAGCCGGGGTGATCGAAACCACCTTCGCCGAGGAGACGGAGACCGATCTCTTCGGGGAGCAGGTGATACTATGCGGAGGGGTCTCGGCTCTCATAAAGGCCGCCTTCGAGATCTTGGTCGAAGCCGGATATCAGCCCGAAGTCGCATATTTCGAATGCCTTCATGAGCTCAAGCTCATCGTCGATCTCATTTATCGCGGAGGCCTCTCCCTCATGCGGCGTTCGGTGAGCGATACGGCCGAGTACGGGGATTACACGAGAGGCCCCAGGGTGATCGACGAGAGGGTTCGGGAGGAGATGAGGAGGATATTGCGGGAGATTCAAAACGGCGCTTTCGCCAGGGAGTGGATTCTGGAGGGGAAGGCCGGATTCCCCGTTCTTCAATCCATGAGGATGAGGGAGGGGGAGCATCTCATAGAGGAGGTCGGAAGGAAGCTTCGAGCTCTCATGCCCTGGCTTCAGGAAGCGAGGTGAGGAGGGGAGATGGGGATCAAAGAGGATATACTGGCCTTTCACTTCTCGGAGAGGGCGAAATCCGAGCTCATCATCGCAACAAAGCTCCTTCATGCCCTTCGCGATTTCGAAGATCAAGATCTCGAGGGCGCCAAAAAGCTTTACCTTCTCTTCCTCGATTTCGTGCTCACCGAAGTGAGCTTCGGCTTTCCCTTCGTCGATCTGAGGGAGGCGGAGGAGAGGATAAGGGAGGCGAGGGGATTCGTGGAGCTCGGGGAGTTCGAGAGGGCCGGCGAGAGCTTCTCCTCGGCCCTCTCCTCCATCACGACCAGATCCGAGCTCGCCATGCGCTCTCTTATGGAGAAAGGCCTCCTCTGACTCAAATCCCGGGGGGTGAAGCCTTATGAGGCGGATCATCATCTTCGACACCACTTTGAGAGACGGAGAGCAGGCTGCGGGAATCGCTCTCACTTCGGATGAGAAGCTCGAGATAGCAAAGCAGCTCGATCTCCTGGGGGTTGATGTGATCGAAGCGGGATTTCCCGCAAGCTCCAGAGGGGATTTCGAAGCGGTGAGGAGGATAGCGAGAGAAGTGCGCCGCCCCGTAATCTGCGCTCTCGCTCACGCCGACAGGGGGGCTATCGATAGAGCTTGGGAGGCTCTCAGGGAGGCGGAGAATCCCAGAATTCACGTCTTCCTCTCGAGCTCCGAAATACATCTGAGCTTTCAGCTCAGGAAAACTCAGGAGGAGATACTCCAGATGGTGCATGATATGGTCTCTTATGCGAAGGGGTATGTCGATGATGTCGAGTTCTCCCCCATGGACGCCACCCGCACCGAGCCCTCCTTCCTCTACAAGGTGGTGGAGACGGCGATCGATGCCGGAGCGACCACGATAAACATTCCGGACACCGTGGGATATGCGATACCTGCGGAGTTCGGGCAGCTCATCCGGAGCATCTTCGAGAACGTTCCCAACATCCACAAGGCCGTTTTGAGCGTTCACTGCCACAACGATCTGGGCCTCGCCGTGGCGAACAGCCTCGCCGCCTTGGAGGCGGGGGCGAGGCAGGTGGAATGCACCGTAAACGGGATAGGGGAGAGGGCCGGAAATGCGGCTCTGGAGGAGATCGTGATGGCCCTCAAAGTCCGGCAGGATTTCTTCGGCTTCGAGACGGGAATCGACACGACTCAGATCTACAAGACGAGCAGGCTTGTGAGCGAGCTTACGGGGATTTACGTTCAGCCCAATAAGGCCATCGTGGGCGCCAACGCCTTCCGGCACGGCTCGGGAATTCATCAGGACGGGGTGCTCAAAAAGCCCCTCACCTACGAGATCATGGAGCCGGAGAGCGTGGGGATCAAGGAGCCGCAGCGAATAGTTCTGGGGAAGCTCTCGGGAAGGCACGCCTTCCGCAAATACCTCGAGGAGCTCGGATACGATCTCTCCCCCGAGGAGCTCAATAGGGTGTTCGCGGCCTTCAAGGAGCTCGCCGACAGGAAGAAGGAGATCACAACTCAGGATATCGACGCTCTGGTCTCTCAGGAGCTGCGGGGAGCTCCCGAGATCTTCGTCTTGGAGCAAATTCAGGTCTCCTGCGGGGAGCCCGGAATTCCAACGGCTTCGGTGAGGATCAGAGGCCCCGAAGGGGAGGTGAGATCCGAAGCGGCCTTGGGGGTGGGTCCGGTCGATGCGACCTTCAAGGCGATAAACAAAGCGGTGAACGTTCCGGTTCGCCTCATCGAGTACAGCGTGAAATCCATCACCGGCGGCATAGACGCCATGGGGGAGGTTACGGTTCGAATTGAAGGAGAGGGGAAGGTTTACGCCGGGAGAGGCCTCTCGACGGATATCATCGTGGCCAGCGCCAAAGCTTATCTCGCCGCTCTCAATCGCTTCCTCGCCTCCAAGGAGAGATGAGGACGAGAGCTCCCTCGGGGGAGTTGAAATGGCGGCAGAAGCTCGGGCATTTGATCGGGAGGAGGAAGAAGATGTTCTTATCCTCCCCCCAGAGGATCTCGTAATTCGCCGCTCCTTTCGAGATCACAAGATCGGCCTCCTCGAAAGCTTGAAGGAATTCCGGAGAGCAGAGCTCGAAGATGGGAGGGCCGTCGAAGCCCGTGGTGATGATCTCGGCGAGCTCATCAAGCCCCACATATCTCGCATCTTCCAAAGTGGCGTCATCCCCCAAAGGCCCTCCTCTCACGGCCACCTTTATCCGAGCCCCCCTCCTTCCGAGCTCCAAAAGCAAGATCTTATCGAACACTATCTCCCCGCAGTTGTCCGCGAGCAGCAGGATCTTCGAGGCCTTCGAGATCTCCTCCTTCAGCTTCTCGTAATGATTTATCGCGAAGGGGGCGTTTCGGATGAGATCCAAAAGCTCATCTCGGGAGGGGGGAATGGGCTTGGCCACGAGATCCAAGAGGTTCCCCACTATGGAGATCCGGACGGCGGCGAGAAGCGGATCTTCCGCCCTCCTCCACAAATCCGAAAGCGCGGGATACAGATCGAGCGCCCGCCTGTTCGCCTCCCTCTTATGCTCCCTGTAGGGATCCTCGCTTCCCGAGAGCTCGCGTATCATGCGATTGATGCGGAAGTACAGAACGGCGGGGGGAGCTTCCTCGGGAGCCGATGAGGATACGATCTTTATCGCCCGCCATAAGATCTCCTTCTGAAGTTCGGAATCGGAGGTGGCGAGCTTTGCGGCCGAGAGGGCCTGCCTCAGAAGGCAGAGGTAGCAATCGGGCCCTACGATTCCGAGCTTTCCCACCGCTTACAATCCGAGGAGCTTATCGAGGCCGAAGATGAAAGTGCGGCGCCTCACGACCTCCTTTACGGCAAGAAGCACCCCCGGCATGTAACTCTCGCGGCTTATGACGTTGTGAGCGATGGAGAGCGTCTGACCCGGACCTCCGAAGATCACCTGCTGGTAGGCCATAACCCCGGGAAGCCTCAAGCTGTGAATTCCCACTCCTCCCACCGTCCCCCCGCGGCATCCGGGAAGCACCTCCTTCTCCGTGGGGGAGGAGGAGAAATCGGAGCCTTTGGCTTGGAGCATCCCGCGGGCGGTCGCGAGCGCCGTTCCCGAGGGGGCATCGAGCTTCCTCTCGTGATGAGCTTCGATGATCTCCGCGTAGGGGAAGTATCTGGCCGCGATCTTCGCCATATGCATCATGAGGACGGCTCCGATGGAGAAGTTGGGGGCGATCACCACCCCCACTTCCCTCTCTCTGGAGAGCCTTTCGATCTCATTTATCTCCTCCTCGGGGATTCCGGTGGTGCCGCTCACAAAGCACACGCCGGAGGATATGGAGGTCTTGGCGGCGGCCACCGCCGCCTCCGCCACCGAGAAATCCACCACCACATGAGGGGAGGTCTCCTTTATGAGAGCGCCGAGATCTTCGGAGAGGGGTATCTCCCCCTCCCCTTCGGGAAGCCGCAGCTTCTCCCCTCTCACCTTCGATTCATGCTCCACGGCCCCGACGGGCAGGCAATCGGGATCGCGAACGAGAGCTTTCAGAACCTCCTGCCCCATCCGCCCCAGAGCCCCGTGAACGACGACTCTTATCGGCTCCTCTCTCATTTGCTCTTGCCTCGCGGGGGTTTGGAGGGCTGGGTGATGCGAGCTCCTTTTATCTGAGATAGCTTGTGGTAAACGGCTCTTCTTGAGAGGACGATCCTCCCGAGGTGATCGATTCCGGTCACCATCACCGGAATCTCATCTCCCACCTTCACCACATCCTCAACCTTGCGAACCCGGTAGTCGGCGAGCTCGCTTATATGAATGAAGCCCTCCTTTCCGGGGAAGAGCTCGACGAAAGCGCCGTAATCCACAATGCGCGTCACCTTCCCGGTGTAGATGGCGCCCACCTCCACATCTCGGGTGACGTTCTCTATTCGCTCGAGAGCCCTCTTGACCGCCTCCTCGGAGGGGGCGCCGATGGTGATGGTTCCGTCCTCCTCGATGTT